>NZ_LBJZ01000194.1:0-270160 GCF_028128935.1 Bradyrhizobium sp. CCBAU 11361 | reverse complement strand
GGGGTCAATCGCGTCGGTTTGGGCGGTGACTGCGGACTTCTGCTCCGCGCTCATAAGCAGACATCGTTACCGCCCGCTGGCAGGCCCTCGCACTTCCCAGAGCCGCTGTTAGCGCCGGGTCGAAAAATGTTAGTCCTCAGTCGCAGTTACTTCGCTCGCCCGTCATGCAGGACGAAACAGACCTCGTGGCCCGCTGGCGGTTGCAGACAGTCTGAACCGGGCTTCAAAGCACATGAGCCGGAACTGTTTTGGCGGTCGGCTTTGTGCGGAGCTTTGCCGAAAGACAAGCACGCTTTCCAGCGCTTCTCCCTCGGGTGCGGGAAACAAGCTCCGTAGACTGCACGCGTGATTCACTCCGCGAGTGCGCGATAAACTGACGCTCGGCCCATCGTCCGATCTTCAATGTCTTTGCAGACTGCCACCGCGGACGCTTCAATAGCCAATACACTGGTGCGGCCTCCTCTGCTCGACCATCATCCGATCCGCATCAACTCGGCGTCGATCAATTGCTCGACCATCCTACTTGATCGTCGCGTGCACTGTGATTACCGACGTGCCAGAAGCTTTCGGCCCCTTACCTGTTGCCCTAATTACAAAGGTGTCGCTTCCTTTGTATCTGGCCTTCGTCTTGTATTCGTAAGCCGCAACGTTGATCTTCTTGAGCTTGCCGTGTGCGGGCTTTTGCGAGATTTCCGAGCTACTCGTCGCGCCGCGCAACGTGATCGGGAAGATGCAACTGTCCCCAGACGCAATGCTGATGTCGCCGGTCGCGTTCTCGCCCCAATCCGCCAGCTCCATCGATCTGGAACATTCCGGAGCCGCCAGCGCGATAGAAACAGAAGTCGGGCTAGAAGCTCCCACGATAAGCGCCACAATAGCCAAACTGGACAACCGCATCACAGGCTCCTCGATATGCGTTCCACTGACCTCGGCCCTGCCCCGCCGTCGAGCATTGGTCAGCAATCGTCCGCAATGCCAATGGGCGGCTCCGGTTCTAGTGGCGACGGTGATAGCGGGGCGCAGGAGCCATCGCCATTGAGGATCCGAACGCTCCCAACGGACGCATGACGTCCTCCGTCGGCTGGAAGAACCCTGGCATGGCCGCCGCAGCGACGGGGCGTTGACGATCTCGGCCCGCAACCAATGTCCCACCGGATCCCATTTGCACAATCGTCGCGGTCACGTTGCGATGGGTGCAGCGGCAGCCGAGCGCACTCGCGGCCGCAGGCGATAGATCCAGGAACGCGCCGGTGAATGGACCGCGATCGGTTACTGTGACTTGGATCGACCGGCCGCCGCTTTGGACCATCAGGACCGTGCCGAAGGGCAGCGTACGGTGGGCGGCCGTCATTGCTGCGCAGTCGAGTACGCCCCCGGAGGCTGTTCGGCGACCGCACAGGCGGTCACTCCCGCCGTAGTAGGTCGCGCTCCCGGAAAGACGATGCGCCTCGGCCACGGAAGAGAGCGAGAGAAGGACGATGCCGGTCACGACCATGCGTTTCATGCTGGATCCCTCAGGTATGAAAGAGGCGCTGCAACAGCGTCGCGTCACCGCTAAGCCCAGGCGGAGGTCCTAGGGCCCGGCGCAGGAGGTCAAACAGTCGACCAAGCCCACAGGCATTGGTAACTTTGTTGATCGGCAAAGGTGCCGGAAATGGGGCAAATGGAATGCGAGATAGAGCTGCGGGCAACCATCGCCACCAGGCCGGCGCGGCACCGGCAAATAGATACTCTCGCAACTAACCTCAAATGCCTCGGCCCCCCCCCCGCAGTGCGTAGCCGGCATTTCCGCTGGGTCTACGCTTCGCGCCACGGACATCCCGAGGCAAAACGATTGAGTTCATGATCGCGAATAGTTCGAGCGGAAAGGTACGGGCATTCTCGTCGTAGAGAATTATTCCCCACCGCCACAAATGGTTCGCGGTTCACCCCGCAAAATCCAGCTGCGGTCGGGAGAAGATTTTTCTAAAAGCGAACATGGCGGGAACGCGTGCGGCCCGCCCTTACACTTCGCCTCGGCGGATAGACATCGCGTCTCATCATCGAGGCGGCGATGCCCTACTCTTTGAACCGCTCCCAACAGGAGGGGCATGGACGGTTCAGAGTAATCACGATCTTATCGATCGTATTCCAATCCGGTCCCCGCTCGACGATCTCGTCGAGATCTTCCAGCTCCTCGAACGCGATCGTCTGCTGTGGTCTACCATCCAGATAGGAAATTTCCGCCATCCAGCGATCGGGTACCGGCGTCTCTATTAGCGCTTTTGATATGGCCGCTTTCGCTCTGTGGGACACTTTCGCGCTCCGTCGATCGTGTTGGTGATCGTCGATCGCACGAGCATGCTGTAGCAGCTTGTCGAATGTGCGGCTCGAAAAGTCTGAGAGCGAGAAATTTTGTCGGGGAGCTTTGCGAACGTTCGAGATGCGACTGTTGTGGGACGCCAGGGGGCGGTCGCCGGCCACCAGCCCTGCCCCACACCTACACTGCTTCGGGCATTTAAGCTCTATTCAATGCACCCGCTCTCTTCCCACGCGTGACTCTTGCGAAGATTCGCCTCTTGTAACATACTGACGTTCGTCTGCCTGTTACGAGATGGATGATGTCGCAGCCAATTGTCGCCTATTATCGGGTATCGCGCGAGAAGCAGGGTCGGTCGGGGCTCGGTCTCGATGGCCAGCGACGCCTCGTCTCCGCCTTTGCGAGCAACGAGGCAATGGAAATCGCAGGCGAGTTTACAGAGGTCGAGACCGGCAAAGGAGCAGATGCACTAGACCGGCGTCCACAGCTTGCTGCGGCCTTGCGAAAAGCCAAGCAGCTCAGATGCCCGATCGTGGTGGCCAAGCTGGATCGGCTTTCGCGCGACGTGGCCTTCATCGCCGGGCTGATGGCCAAGCGGGTGCCATTCATCGTCACGGAGTTGGGGAAGGACGTCGACCCGTTCATGCTGCACATTTACGCTGCCGTGGCACAAAAGGAGCGCAGCGTCATTGCTGAACGGACCCGCCTCGCCCTTGCGGAGGCCAAGCATCGCGGCAAACGGCTTGGCAATCAAAGACAAGCCGACATCAACAAAGCCGCTGCAGCAACACGGGACGCCCAGCTAGAGCCTATCCTGAAGGCGATATGGGACTTGCCCTACCGCGATATCGCCCAGGAACTGACGGACCGTCAGATTCCTGCACCCCGGGGAGGCGCCTGGAATGCAATGAGCGTGCTGAGGTCGATGAAACGACTGGGCTTAGTTTGAGACTCCGTTAAAACTCGTCAGTTCGGCCGGCAAGCTTCGATGCTTGCGCATCCCTCACGCGATTTAGGAGTCGTGCAATTGGCAGCCGAGCTAACCTAAGGTGAAGCGACGACCATGTGCCTTCCGCTGAAAGCGCAGGCGCGCGATCAACATCCGGCCGCCGTGGCACTGGCAGACGCTGACCCCACGCATGGCCAGATTTCCGCACATTTGGCCATTCCGCTTCTTCGCAATGCAAGTCGGAAGGCCCGGCCGGCCCGGCCTGAACCGGTACTTTACCGCCGCAGCCTGCCACATTGCGTTCCCTGACCCGAACGAACGTCCCATTTGATGGCCTCGACTGAAGAAAGCGGGCCGAACCTCCTATGGGCTAGGCCGTCCGGTCAAGGCACGATCAGTGAAGTCAGTGAAATCAGTGGTTTTGCATCCTGCTCATCTTGTCGTCCTCGCGCGCGCGATCGACCTTGATCCAGGATATCGGACGTTGGCTGCATTTTTTTCATCAAGATAGAAAGTCACTGATTTCACTGACTTCACTGATCACGCTTGGTGGACAGGCGTGCAGTCTTGGCGGCTTGCGCTTGCCCCCGTCATTTTCGTCGCCGCAGCGAGCCGATCGCGCAGCGGCAGATTCGCCCTGGCATAGATGACTTGGCGCCTCCGATTGATGACCCAGAGACCGTCGCGTGTATTGTTCCGTACCACCACATACCCGCACTGCTCGAAGCGGTGCGGAATTTGCCGGCGGTTCTTGCGGTCTCCCAGCCAGATCTCGAACCCGTCAGATGCCATGGCCTGCACTTGGACCAAGGTCACGGCGTCAGGATTGCCAAGGCGATCAAGGACGTCGGCGAGCTCGGCGTCCTCCGGCGCGCGGCTTGCATCAACAATAGCCCAAAAGGCCTCGGTCTTCGGTGGCGGCGCCTTCGGATTGAAGGCAGTCAGATCGATGGAGGCGAGCCAGGCAGCAACATCCCGGTCTCCCCCGTCATCGTACCACCGCCATAGCTCTGTCCAGTATTCTGCGCTGAAGTCTTCCTTAACAAGGTCGCTCCAGGCGACATAGTGACGGCGGTCGTCGGCGGAGAGATAGATGCCGTCCGTCTTGTGGTTCGTCGTGATCAGGACACCGCACACATTCGGCACGCTGTACTCGCGCACATTCTTTTCGTCGATGCGCAGAACATCAGGTGGCGCCGCTGTAACCGCCTTCATGTGGTCGTAAAAGGCGAAGCGGTCGATTTCGCCGAGATCGCGCGCCTCGCTGATGCGAAGGATGACGGACTTGAGGAAGCCATTGAAGCGCCCCAACATCTGCTTGGGCGACACCTCATGCAAATTCCAGGGGCCGACCGCGCGTTTGACCGGTTCGATGAGCGTATCCTTTCCGATACCCTGCGCGCCACCCAACACCAGAGCATGATTGATCTTTTCCTGCGGACGTTGCACGCGGTGCGCCAGCCAGTGCAGTATGTGGTCGGCATCGCCGGGATAAACGCGCCGGATGTGATCGAGCCACCTTCGGGCGCCGCAAGGGTTGCCGCGATCAAGAGTTGGGGGCCGATACAGGTTCAGGATCGTGCAGCCGGCGCGCGGGATCCAGCCCCCCTCGGAGATCAGATGTCCCTCAAGCAGCGCCGGCTCGCCCGGAGCCCATGTCATCTGTTCGACCGGCCGATTCTGGTCCAACCATTTGTTTGCCGACACCGGCCTGCCGGAGCTGGAGGTTTTGACCGGCGCTAGACGCGCATTGACGCTTGAGGCCGGCCACAGTTCTCGCGTCGGCAAGAATATGTATTTGTGCATAGGCATGTAGGCGACAAAATCTTCGCGCCGCAACTCGATTAACTCGTAGCGGCAGCCACCGTGAGCGAACGAGGAAATGAACATCGATCCATCCTCGCGCCGGTACAGAATCGCTTTGCCGCGACCGTAATCCGGGCCTTCGAAAGGATCGGACAAGGTCTTGCTGATAAATTGGTCCGGCTTGGCAAGCACTTCCCCCACCGTAGCGCCGGCCAGATCGGGATCGTCGAAGAGCAGCGGAAAAGTCGAGCCTAATTCCTTTCGGTCAACCCAATGATCCACCTGAGCACGCGCCTCACTTTCGAGGTATCCCATGGCAGTCAGGCGTGCGATATGGCGAGCGCTCCACCTCGCCCGAGCTTCCCGTCGCTCCGGCAACAGCCTGAGCTCCTCAATGGCTCGCAGTTCGCTTCCCTTTGCTCTTTCATACTCGGAGAGCGGCGGACAACATAGCCGTGTGTCGAGCGAGGCTCCGCCATGAGCGACAACCTCACGTTCCATTTGCTCAAGGGGCGGCTCGACAATTGGACTGCCCTCGAAAACTAGACGTTCCGGCGAGCCAACTGCTTTGTCGATAATCGCTCGGTCGAGGAACGAGCCAGCGGCTGAAACTATGCCCCACCCGAAGCCTGCCAGCCAACAACGCTCATACAAATCGGATAAAAATCGCGGAATATCGGCAGCATCGACCACCGGGACCACAATGTGACGGCCTCCTGAGCCGGGGAAGCGCTGACCGGTAATCCGGTGAAGCAATCCACTGCTGGTCGAGGCGCGTTCAACGCAGGCTGCTCCAGAGAAGCCGGGTATAACTTCCTCCAGCGCGCGCCGAACGTCCCCACCCAATTCCTCTATTCGGCGTCTCGTGGCGGCCGGCATTCCTTTGGTATCGAAATCCAGCAGCGCGAGCCCCGGATTGCCAGCACGGAATGTAAGATAATCCAATGTCCGGGCAATAACGGTTGGATCTTTAGCTCCGTCGAGCTCGTCCTTGCGGACCACCCGGACGCGCTCCGGCAGGCCATCTCGAAGGCTGCCAATCGCGTAGGCTTCATTCGATTTCATCGAGGCGATCAAATCGGCAAGCGACTGCACATCTCTGATCGTAGCGCGGCGGGCAAACCCGCGTGCCATGCGGCAGGCAGAACTATCACTGGCGATCTTACCCTCGCGAAGGGCAATCCGCTTCGTGAGCGGGCCGCCGACCTTTTCAAAGACGGTGATCTCGGTCGGCATCATTGTGACGATCCGTCGTCGGCATGTACTGAAACTTGATTCGGAGGGCTCACGCAGACAATTTCCGTCGCGTTACCGCCTACTCCGCGGTTTAAGACCGTCCGTGAATACCTTTGTGCTTCGGTGCCGCGATTGCGACAGCGCCAGGCACAGCGGTGCCTTCTTAGGCACTTGTCTGCTCCTCGACCTCGAAGTTTCCACGCTTGCGGCGATCGGCGGTGATCGCGGCTTTCTCTTCTCGCTTCGCGATCCAATCACTCACAGCCTCATCAGCGATCCGAATGCCCGTACGACCGAGAACCATTTCACGTGGCCCCCACCCCTCACGCTTTGCTCTTTCATAAGTTGATCTCGAGATTCCAACCGAGGAGCAAAACTCATCGACGGTCCAGGATACCCGTGGCACTGGATTGCGCCGACTATTCTCCTCGCGCGATCGACACGCCATGACACTCCTCCTCTTACGGATGGCGAGCGCCTTCGCTCACCTTGTTGAACAAGACTTTGCGCTCAGCTTTCGGCGGAGAAAAGGGCTTTTCTGAAAAACGTGAGCTTGCTTTTGGTTAGCTCAGAAATCGTGGAATCTCGAAAACCGCTGCTGCACAGGCACTTCTTAAACAGCTTTCTTTTAGTTAGTCCCGAACTCGTGATCGAACAGATGCTCGACTGCATTTTGCGCCGCGCTATCGTGCCCACAGGCTGTTTCAAGGAATATCGAGGTGAAGCATGATGACGACCACCTCCAAGCGAAGCGACCGTCTCGATCTACGGCCCATGCTGACTGAGCAAATGGTTCTTGAGCTTGTTCCGATATCTCGCACCACGCTTTTTCGCCTCGAGCGCGCGGGGAAGTTTCCACGCTCGGTCTACGTCAGCCCGAATAGACGCTTTTGGTTTCGTGATCAGGTCGTCGCGTGGCAGACCGCGATTAACGACAACGACGAGCGCAATCCGAAACGAGGACGAGGCAAAGGTCGCCGGCGACGCGCCGCCTAATTCCCGGCCTGTGGTTCGGTAGATATGTTGTCCCACAAAGACGGAGAGTCACATGATCAATGGATTCGCACACGAGCGACTCGTTCCTGTCTGTCACCCTAGTCCCTACCGGGCTACGTCATAAAATCGCGGGACGAAAGTGTTTGCGCGGAAGTGCCACCTTCGGTCACGAAAGTGGCATGGCCGACGATAAAATTCATTGAAGCCCTCAGTCGCGTGCGAGCTGGCTCTGTGACATGCTCTCGCCGCGGTTGGTGGTACTCGCAGGAGGGCTATTGCCGCTTCTTAGACCATAGGTTTTTTGTCTCCGTGCTAAGACATCCCGGGGGTTGGACGGTAGATCGAGAAGATCTAGACGTGCCGCGCGACGAACGCGGTCCTCCCGAGATCCTTCGCACAGATGCCGGCGTACCGGTTGTGTTTTCGCAATTCTGGCTGGCCGATCTCGCAGCGAAGAGTCCTACCGTATTTGGACTTAGGTGGCTGGCTGGCATTTTGGATAAGCGTGTGGATTAGCTCGCGTTCGACGCTGCGAAAGAAAGACAGCGAGAAGCGGGCGTTTCTTGAGTTTGACGGCCAAAGCGCGAGCGATGCGCCGCTTCAAAGCTAGCGGTGGGTCCGCCGAAATCCGACACTTTGGCGACGAGTGATCACCGGCAGCACGGGAAAGCCCTTCTCAGCTCGTTGCCGTTGTCGGCATTCCCGATGTATCCTTCCGCGAGACCCCTTGGGCAGGAGGCATACAGTGGTGGCGGGGACCGGGATAGACGAAGCGCTCAGGTTAGAGGCAGTTTATCTTTCGACCCCGATACCGCGCAACGACGCCGTGTTGACCGTACTTGGCGCAGTCTTTGATAAGGTCTACTTCCCTGGCGTCCACATGCCGACGACAGGCTATGATCCGAAGGACGTGAAGAAGGAGATCGAGCGGCTCATCGCGTTGAACGACGCCCGGTACGAAACCCAGTTGTTGATCCGTGCGATGAAGTTGGCGCTCAAGGCGAAGACCCTCGAAGGCTTCTGCGAGTTCGTCGGCGATCCTGACGACCCCTTTTTGCACAAAGACCCCGTCCCGGATCAACTGATCAAGGCCCTGTACGAGACAATTAACGGACCGCCACGACCGGGCTTCACTCCAATGTTTAACTCCTCAAGCGTGAAAGGTCTTGGTGGCTATACCGGTCCATCGCTCATCATGCCTGGCGACTACCACTACATCGCCAGAGCCATGATCCACTCGGGCCGCACAGGCGTGCCGCTGCTAAATGATGTTCCCGGCCTAGAGTTGCCGGGCACGCCTGCCACCGCACCAGTTAATGATGCTAAGCTCTTAGCCGCGATCTTAGCTGTGGAGTGCACCCGCATTGCGCTGCCTCCAGTTCCGCTTCTTCGTCCTGAAGACTTGATGGAGTTTCGGGAAAGCAACGCCGCCCTCCTGCGAGGCTTTCGCCGCTCGATGCTGCGATATGCGGCCGACCTCAATGGCAAGATCAAGGGCATGGATGCTGACGAGTTCGAGCGGCAAACCAAGTTTTTTATCGATACCCAGATCGTTCCGGCGATGGACGAACTAAACGTTGCCATGAATGATCCTGCCCGTCCTTGGCACAAGCGCGCTATCGATACTTTGAAGATTATCCCCGAGATTGGCGGGGCTTACCTCGCGGGTGGTTCAGCCGCAGCTCTCACCAAAGCCTTAACATCTGCCGCCGCCCAATTCTTCGTTGAAGTTGCGGCAAAGGGCGACAAGGAAGAAACTCTCAAAAGAAGCGGTCTGACGTATCTCTTGCGTCTCAAGGCTTTTCACGACGACAGAAAATAAGCGCTAGCCGCGCTCTCGACAACACTCGTCGACCCCGGGCTGGCAGCGGCGGTCAAATGACGGTCTCGGTCATCGCGTTCGTTCCTATTTCCAACCAGAGTGCCTTCCGGAACATCCAGTGCGACTCGAAGTGCGGCGATGCGGGCGTTGTTCGGCATTTCCACGAGGGTTGTACTCCGACGTACCTGCTATTTTTGCAGCATAAATTGGAACGTGGGACCTGCAAACTCGCCGCCCCTTCAAAACTAGGGCCTATCGGGGCCCATTGGGTTGGAGCGGGACGTCTTCTCGGCCGGCAAAAGCCGAAAATGCCTTACTTTTCAAAAATTTATGCCGCTCTCAACAAAACAAGAAATAGCTGGACGCAAGGACCACACGGTTTTGCCGTACGCACGGCCCGCCATTTCGCCGCGGTTTTTCCAGCCCTGTCGACGGAGCCGGAAACCTGCTGGCGAGACGGACCTGTCAGCGCCGTTCGTCCGCACGAAGCCCTGGGCTCACGGAGAGCAATCCGCCCTGCCCTTGGCCTCTCGCGCCCGACGCTGCCGCGTCCACCGCAAAGCCCGGCTCGCGAAAATGACGACCACATGATCGCCCCTCATGGATGAGCCGGGATGGGCGACACATACGACAAATCCGAATTTCGGTAAAGCGGAATATTTTTAGGCGCGCGGGTTGACAGCTTCGCAGGTGTTTTGCCCGTCGGGCAAGATCTCGCAGCTGTAGCCCGGATGAGCGAAGCGACATCCGGGGTCTTGCCACAAGCTACAGCGGTCCCGGGTATCGCTGCGCTCATCCGGGCTACGACGAAACAGCCATGGCGAAAACAGCCGACTAATACGGCTGATAATAGCCGCGCGGCCCGTAGTAGGGACCGCCGCCGTAATAGCCCGGGCCGCCGTAGTAAGGACGCTGACCATAGTAATAGTTGTCCTCATAGTACTCGCGGCGCCGCTGCTCGGCGATCACCCCGCCGATGATGCCCGCCGCGGCACCCATGACGGCAAGGCCCGCAGCGTTCGAGCCGCGTCGATAGTAGCGACGTCGGGCTGCGCTGAAATCGGTGACGTCGGAGGCAGCCTGACCCGCCGTGACGACCTTTGCGGACACCGCCTTGGCCGGTCCCGCGGACGCCGCAGCCGAGGGCGATGCAGAGGTTGCGACCAGTGCCAGGCTGGCGACCGCGGCCAGTACAATGCTGCGACCAGCCGCGGAATTCATCGGTCCATCACTCATATTGTTTTGACCTTCCTCTGCTCTCGCCCAAATTGACCTATGCAAACGATATATAATGCGCAAACCGCTGAAATGGTTCGTGATCGCGGCAATCTGCCACGCTTTGAACGATTGTAACCCGAACCACCAGATGCAGCTTGAACCACTCAACCTGAGCGGATAATGAACAGCCGCGCCGTTTTTCGGTCGCCGTAAGCGTTTCACGTGAACCAACGCATCAACCGACGCCGTCGGGATCGATGCCATTTGCAGGGTTCAACGTGACTGACGCGTCCTTTTCCGTAAGAGAAATCAGATGATTGCGGTTCGCAAACTGCCGGCGCGCTATGCGCCGATCGTAATGCCCTTTGTGCTGTCCATCCTCATGACAGCCGTGGTGTCGGTCATTTCGACGCTTCGAAGCCTCGGCGCAACGCCGGCCTTCCTCGCGACCTGGCCGGGCGCCTGGGCACTGTCATGGCTCGTTGCCTTTCCCACGCTGCTGATGGTGCTGCCACTGGTCCGACGGATCGTGGCGTGCGTGGTCGCTTCTCCGTCTCAGTGAACCGGAAAGCGCCTGGCATCGCGCTTTACGACAGCGCCCCCAGCACCCCGCGCGTCGCCTTGTCGATCTCCTCGACATAGCGGCGGCGGGCGAAGTTCTCGGTGAGGAAGCCGACCACCTTGCGGCTGTCGGTGGAATCGACCACCGCCAGCATCTCGGCTTCCGCCTCGTCGAACACCGCCATCGCCGACTTCACGTTCATTTCCGGGATCAGCACGATGTCGATCAGACGGGCGAGCTCGATCACCTGGATGTCGTCGGCGATGGCGTCGAGGTCGCTGGAGAACAGATCGGGCAGCAGGACGAGGCCGACATATTCATCCGCATTGTTGACGATGACGATTCCGGGCCGCGAGCCCAGCGCGAATTCGCGGCGGACGGCAGCGATCGTCGTGGTCGACGGGACCTTGCCGACGTCGGAGCGCATCAGGCGCTCGACGGTGAGATTACGCAGCCAGCCAACGTCGTTGGCGCTGCGGATGGTCTCGCCGCGCAGATGCAGGCGCCAGGTCGAGAACGAATGGCCGAACATGAAGCGGACGCAGATCGAGGTGACGATGCAACCGGCGAGCACGACGGCGGTGACGTCGACATTGCGGGTCATCTCGAGCACGAGGAACGACATGGTCAGCGGGCCGCCAACGATGGCGACGCCGAGCGTCGCCATGCCCGTCAGCATCGCGACCAGCGGATCAATCACGAAATCCGGGCTGATGAGCAAAAGGATTGCGGCGAAGAACTTTCCGATCAGGCTGCCGACAAACAGCGAGGCAAAGAACAGACCGCCGCGGAAGCCCGAGGCGAGCGAGATCAGGCAGGCCGTCAGCTTCAAAGCGATGATGATCGCGATCAGGCCGATCGTCATGTCGTGAAAGAGGTCGAGCACCATGGCACCGTGGCCGGCCGCCAGCACCTGCGGCGTGACGATGGCAAAGCTGCCGACGATGAGGCCGCCAATCACCGGGCGCAGCCAGACCGGCAGCCAGGCAAATAGGCGCTCGAACATCGAAGACGACCGCATCACGGCGATGCCGACGCCGCTGGTGATGAGGGCGAGACCGATCAGGGCCAGGTACTGCTCGACGCCGACGGCGCTGACCTTCGGTATTTCGATGGAGTACGGCGCGCCGCCGAGCCATTGCGCAGTCAGGGCGCCGGCAAGCGAGGCCGCCAGTATCGGGGCGGCGCTGCTGACCGAATAGACACCGACGATCAGCTCGCAGGCGTAGAAGGCGCCGGTGATCGGCGCGCCGAACGCTGCGGCGATCGCGGCGGCAGCGCCGCAGCCGACCATCAGGCGCAGATCGTTGCGGCGCAGATTGAAGAACTTGCCGAGCAGCGAGGCGATGCCGGAGCCGATCTGGGTATAGCCGGCCTCGAGGCCGACCGAGGCGCCGCAGCCGTTGGAGATCAGCGTCTGGCTCGACACCACCAGGCTGTCGCGCATCGACAGATTGCCGCCGCGCAGCGCATTGGCCTCGATCGGGTCGACCGCGCTGGAGATCTTCATCCGCCGCCGCGACCATTCCATGATGCCGAGCGCCAATCCGCCGAGCGCAGGCGCGATCAGCGCCGCCCAGGGACTGACCCAGGCGTTGGCCGACAGGCGGACGTCGACGGGAATGCCGTAGATGAGCATATGGGCAATCTGCGCGATCTCGGCCATCAGCGTCACGATGGCGCCGGCCAGCGTGCCGATCACCAGCGCGAGCGGGATCAGGTAGAATTCGTTGCTGCGCAAGAGCGCGCGCAGGCGAACCATGACGCGGTTCGATCCCTTGCGATCGACGAGATGTCTGATCCGCACGAACACCTTCTGCTCGCCCTACCCTTCCGACATGCCGTAGCCGGCCATGCGCTGGCGAACCCGCTCGATCTCGGCGCTCGAGAGCAGCGGCGGTTTCCCGATCTGGAGACAGCCGTGATATTGCCGCGCCAGGGTCTCGACCTCGACGGCGAGCCACATCGCCTTGTCCAGCGTCTTGCCGATCGCGATCATGCCGTGATGGTCGAGCAGGCAGGCAAGCCGCCCCTCCAGCGCCCGCACCGCGTGTTCGGACAGTTCCTCCGTTCCGAAGGTGGCATAGGGCGCGCAGCGGATGCTGTCGCCGCCTGCGGCCGCGATCATGTAGTGCACGGGCGGGATCTCCATGCCCATGATCGCCAGGATGGTGCAATAGGTCGGATGGGCGTGGACCACGGCGTTGACGTCCGGCCGGGCCTTCAGGATGTCGCGATGGAAGCGCCACTCGCTGGACGGCTTCTGATCGGGCGCGTGCGAACCGTCCATCGCCATGAACACGATCTGGTCGGGCGTCATGGCCTCATAGGGCACGCTGGTCGGCGTGACCAGCAGCCCGTCCGCATGCCGGACGCTGATATTGCCCGAGGTGCCCTGGTTGATGCCGAGCGCATTCATGCGGCGGCAGGCGTCGATGATGGCCTGTCTCTTGGCGGGCTCGTCCGCTGTCATCGACATCTCGATTTCTTCTCGGCTTCTTGGCGATGGGCGTTTGTCAGACCGGAAGTACGTCAAAGCAATATGGCAGCGCAAGCGAAAGCGACCGGATCGCCCGTCGTCTCGCCGGCCGGGCCGCGGCTCCACGAAATAGACCGTGGAATCAACGGATTAACGGATCGTCGCAATCCTACGGCAGGCTCGCCCGGACGGCCGCGATGCCGTTGATCACGAACTGCACGGAATAGGCGGCGAGCAGCATGCCGAGCACGCGCGACAGCACCGCATTTCCGGTGCGCCCGAGGGTGCGGGCGATCAGGCTCGCGGAGAGAAAGCACAGCATGCAGAGCAGGCACACCGCGAGGACGATCGCGATGATGATGGCGAGCCTCGCCCCGTAGCCGGCATTGCCCGTCAACAGCAGCGTGGTCGCGATCGCGCCGGGACCGGCCATCATGGGGATGGCCAGCGGAAACACCGCGACATCGGACGCGTGCTCCGAGGTCGCCTTGTCGGCCTCGCGGGCCTCGCGATGCGGGCGGTCGCCGAAGATCATCTGGTAGGAGACGCCGAACAGCAGCAGCCCGCCGGCGATCTGGAAGGCGGGGATGCCGATCCCGAGCTGCCGCAGCAGCCAGTTTCCGACCAGCGCGATCACCACCAGGATCGAGGCCGCGATCAGCGGCGCGCGCAGCGCGATCGTGCGCTTGACCGTGTCGGGCATGCCCCCGGTCGCGGCGAGGAAAGCCGGCGCAAGGCCGACGGGATCGACCACCAGCAGCAGCGTCACGAAGGCGGACAGGGCGAAGTCGAGCATGCGGGTGGGTCTCACGCAAGGTGCAGCCGCAATCCATAACGGCTCGGGGCGGCCTTCGCGAGGAACATTTGCCCTCCCAGAGTCTTGGTCGCGCGAGGATTGAGGAGGGCATCGCCTTCCCGTGTCACCTCGAGAGGAGGGATTATGGCAAAACGAACAAAGAAACGTGCGAACGCGAAAAAGACCGCGGCGCGCCGCCCGCGTCAGGCGCCGAAGATGTTGAGCGACCTGTTCCTGGAGACGCTGAAGGACATCTATTACGCCGAGAACAAGATCATCAAGACGCTGCCGAAGATGGCGAAGGCGGCTCACTCCAAGCAGCTCTCCGCCGCCTTCAACAAGCATCTGCGCGAGACGCAGGGCCAGGTCAAACGCCTTGACCAGATCTTCAAGATGCTGGGCAAGCCCGCGCGCGGCAAGCCCTGCGAGGCGATCAACGGCATCACCGACGAGGGCGCCGGGATCATGAAGGATTTCAAGAACGCCCCCGCCCTCGACGCCGGCCTGCTCGCCGCAGCGCAAGCCGTCGAGCACTACGAGATCTCCCGCTACGGCACATTGCGCACCTGGGCCGCGGAGCTCGGCATGCCGGACGCCGCCAGGCTGCTCCAGGCGACGCTCGATGAGGAAGAGGCGACCGATCACACCCTGACCGAGCTCGCCACCTCCGTGATCAACCTCGAAGCGGAAGGAGAATACCGCGCCGCCGCCTGATCTGCGCGCCGCGCCCAACTGTTGCCTTCGACGCCGCGGAACATCGCCGCGGCGTCGTGGCGTCTGATTGCAAGGGCCTCCTCGGGTTCGAGGGGACAGGCATGCTCCAAACGCGCGATGCTGGAATTCCGGGGAACCGTCCCCATATGCTGGTCTTCCAAACGCAGCGCCTTTCCCGAGTCTTGCCATGCAACCCAAAAATCCCCTCGACTGGATGCTGTCCGAAGCCCTGGACTCGCTGACCCGCGCCGACCGGCTGCGGCAGCAGTTCGGCCGCCAGGAAGCCTGCTGGGAGCCGCCGATCGACGTGCTCGAAACCGAGCATGAGCTTTTGATCCTGGTCGCGCTTCCCGGCGTCAATCCCGATAATGTCGAGACGGTGATCCATGACGGCGCGCTCGTGATCTCCGGCCAGCGCACGCTTCCGCCGGAGCTTCGCAACGCCCGCATCCACCGGCTCGAGCTGCCGCAGGGCCGCTTCGAGCGGCGCATCGCGCTTCCCCTTGGCCGCTACGCCATCAGCCGCTTCGTGATGGACGGCTGCGTCGCACTGCGCCTCGCCAAATCCTGAGGTCGATCATGGCCACCGAACAGATGAATACCGCCCAGACCAATTCCCAAAACAATACCGACGTGAAGATCCCCGACGACGCGCTGATCATCATCCCCGTGCGCGAGATGGTGCTGTTCCCCGGCGCCATCGCGCCGATCGCGATCGCGCGGCCGAAGTCCATCGCCGCCGCGCAGCAGGCGCTGCGCGAGCAGCGGCCGGTCGGCATCGTCCTGCAGCGCAGCCCCGAGATCGAGGAGCCCGGGCCGGACGATCTCTACCGGGTCGCGACCATCGCCAACATCGTGCGCTACATCACCGCGCCCGACGGCACGCATCACATCGTCTGCCAGGGCGTGCAGCGCGCGCGCATCCTCGACTTCCTGCCGGGGACGCCGTTCCTGGCCGCGCGCTTCCAGCAGATCCCCGAGCCGACCACGACCTCGCCCGAGATCGAGGCGCGCGCGCTGAACCTGCAGCGCCAGGCGATCGAGGCGATCGAGCTGCTGCCGCAGGCGCCGCCCGAGCTGGCCGCGATGTTCCAGGGCACCACCGCGCCCGGCGCGCTGGCGGACCTGGCGACGTCGTTCATGGACATCAAGCCGCAGGACAAGCAGGAGGTGCTGGAGACCATCGACCTCGCCTTGCGGGTCGAGAAGGTATCGAAGCATCTGGCCGAGCGGCTGGAGGTGCTGCGCATCTCCAACGAGATCGGCCAGAAGACCCGCGCCAGCTTCGACGAGCGGCAGCGCGAGGCGATTCTGCGCGAGCAGATGGCGACCATCCAGCGCCAGCTCGGCGAAGGCGACGGCAAGGCGGCCGAGGTCGCCGAGCTAACGGCTGCCATCGCCAAGGCCAACATGCCGCCGGAGGCGGAGGCGCACGCCAAGAAGGAGCTACGCCGCTACGAGCGCATGCCCGAGGCTGCCGGCGAAGCCGGCATGGTCCGCACTTACCTCGACTGGCTGATCGAGCTGCCCTGGGCGCTGCCCGCGGAGAAGCCGATCGACATCAAGGAAGCGCGCCGCATCCTGGATGCCGATCATTTCGGCCTGGAGAAGATCAAGAGCCGGATCATCGAATATCTGGCGGTGCGCAAGCTCGCCCCGCAGGGCAAGGCACCGATCCTGTGCTTCGTCGGCCCGCCCGGCGTCGGCAAGACCTCGCTCGGCCAGTCCATCGCACGCGCGATGGATCGCCCCTTCGTGCGCGTCAGCCTCGGCGGCGTGCATGACGAGGCCGAGATCCGCGGCCACCGGCGCACCTATATCGGCGCGCTGCCCGGCAACATCATCCAGGGCATCAAGAAGGCCGGCACGCGGAACTGCGTCATGATGCTGGACGAGATCGACAAGATGGGCCGTGGCGTGCAGGGCGATCCTTCCGCTGCCATGCTGGAGGTGCTCGACCCCGAGCAGAACGGGACGTTCCGGGACAACTATCTGGCGGTGCCGTTCGACCTGTCGCGCGTGGTGTTCATCGCGACCGCCAACATGCTGGACCAGATTCCGGGTCCACTGCTGGATCGCATGGAGCTGATCAGCCTCGCCGGGTACACTGAGGAGGAGAAGCTGGAGATCGCGCGGCGCTACCTGGTGCGGCGGCAGCTCGAGGCCAACGGCCTGACGGCCGAGCAGGCCGAGATCGAACCGGAGGCGCTGAAGCTGGTCGTCAAGGGCTATACCCGCGAGGCCGGCGTGCGCAATCTCGAGCGCGAGATCGGCAAGGTGTTCCGCCATGCCGCGGTGCAAATCGCCGAGGGCACGGCTGCCAAGGTCGTGGTGACGCCCAAGGACATCGCCACCGTGCTCGGCCAGCCGCGCTTCGAGGGCGAGATCGCGCAGCGCACCAGCATTCCGGGCGTGGCCACCGGCCTTGCCTGGACGCCGGTCGGCGGCGACATCCTGTTCATCGAGGCCTCGCGCGTGCCGGGCCGCGGCGGGATGATCCTGACCGGCCAGCTCGGCGACGTCATGCGCGAGAGCGTGCAGGCTGCGATGACGCTGGTGAAGAGCAAGGCCAGCCAGCTCGGCATCGATCCACAGCTGTTCGAGAAGAGCGACATCCACGTTCACGTCCCGGCGGGCGCAACCCCGAAGGACGGGCCGAGCGCGGGGGTTGCGATGTTCACGGCGCTGACGTCCCTGCTCACCAACCGCACGGTGCGCAGCGACACCGCCATGACCGGCGAGATCTCGCTGCGCGGCCTGGTGCTGCCGGTCGGCGGCATCAAGGAGAAGGTGGTGGCTGCGGCCGCCGCCGGACTGAAGCGGGTGATGCTGCCGGCGCGCAACAAGCGGGACTACGACGACATCCCGAAGAGCGCGCGGGACAACCTCGAATTCATCTGGCTGGAGCGCGTCGACGAGGCCATCGCCGCAGCGCTCGAGCCGGCCGCGGCCAAGATCGAAGCGGCGGAGTGAATGCGATGAAGAAACTGCTGGAAAGAGCAAAGAGATCGCGGAAGACGCAGCGGCTGCGCCAGCTGCTCGATCGCGCCATCGACGGGGTTCGCGATGCGCTCGCGGGACCCGAGCCGCGGCTTCAGCCGATCCCGGTCCGCGTCAGGCGCCGCAAGGGCTGAACCCCTCCGCTTCAGCCCTCGCGGTCGTCGAATACAAAAGGCCCCCTCCTGCGAGGGGGCCTTTGCTTTATCAGGCCACGGCGTCCTTGGCAGCCTTGACCGGGCGGGCGCGGACGATCTTCCGGGCCGGCTTGGCCTTGAACATCATCTCTTCACCCGTGAACGGGTTGGTGCCCTTGCGCGCCTTGGTCGCGGGCTTCTTGATGACCACGAACTTGGCGAAGCCCGGCACCAGGAACAGGCCGTTCTTCTTGAGCTCCTTGTGACCGACGTCGGTCAGCGTCTCCATGACGCTCTTGACGTCGCGCTTGGAAAGCTCGGTGGCGGTCGCAATCTTTTCGATCAACTGCGATTTGGACATTTGGGCTGGCATCGTGTCTCCTCTGATTCGTTGCCGGTTGCATATTAGACCAACCGGCGAAGGCCTAGAGCCTTCTGCACAGTTATGTCGCGATTTTACGGGCTTTTTTGGCCCTCTGTGGCAAAAAACCCTGCTTTTTAGCTACTTCCGGAGCGGGAAGAGCCTCTGGCAGCGGATTTTACCTTGTTTCAAAGGCCCGCACGCAGCCTTGCTAAAGCTGATTCGCCGCTTTCGACAAGCGATGACCGGCCTCTTTGTGCGAGGAGGAGCGCGTTTCGCCCTAGAAAATAAGGCTAGATCGCATCGCCGAGGCGATCCGACCTCTCCCCGCAAGCGGGGAGAGGTGAAGAAAGAAGGCTAGATGCGCTCGATGACGATGGCCGGCGCCATGCCGCCGGCGGCGCACATGGTGACGAGACCGCGCTTGAGGTCGCGCCGTTCGAGCTCGTCGAGCACGGTGCCGATCAGGATCGAGCCGGTCGCGCCGATGGGATGGCCGAGCGCGATCGAGCCGCCATTGACGTTGACCTTGGCGCGGTCGAGCTTGAGGTCGCGGATGTATTTCTCCGCCACCACCGCGAAGGCCTCGTTGATCTCGAACAGGTCGATGTCGTCGATGGTCAGCCCCGCCTTCGCCAGCACCTTGCGCGTCGCCGGCACCGGCGCGTTCAGCATCAAGGTCGGCGAGTCCCCCATGTTTGCCATCGCCACCACGCGGGCGCGGGCTTTAAGGCCATGCGCCTTGGCGTAGGCGGGCGAGGCCAGCAGGATCGCGGCGGCGCCGTCGACGACGCCGGACGAATTGCCGGCATGGTGCACGAAGTCGATGTCGAGGTCCGGATATTTCTGCAGGATCAGGCCGCGATAGGTGGTGCCCTTGTCGTCGAGCGCATAGTCGGCAATGGCGGGGAAAGCCGGCTTCAGGCTGCCGAGGCCTTCCATCGTGGTCTGCGGCCGCGGATATTCTTCGTGGTCGAGCGCAAGGCTGCCGTCCTCGCGATGAACAGGCACGAGGCTCTTCTTGAAGTGCCCGTTCGCCATCGCATGCGCGGCGCGCTTCTGGCTCTCCAGCCCGAGCGCGTCGACGTCCCGCCGCGTGATGCCCTCCATGGTCGCGATCGCATCGGCGCAGACGCCCTGATGCGACTGCGGATGCCGCGCGCGCAGGCGCAGATTGCCGGAGTCCATCATCATCGGACCGCCGCCGCGACGTCCCTCCATCGACATCATCTCGCAACCGCCGGCGATGACGAGGTCTTCGGCGCCCGCCATGATCGAGGATGCGGCCATGTTGACGCTGGTGATGCCGCTTCCGCAGAAGCGGTCGAGCGTCACCGCGCTGGCGCGCACGTCGTAGCCGGCATCGAGCGCCGACATGCGGCCGAGATCGCCGCTTTGGGTTGCGACCTGCGCGCTGCAGCCCCAGACGATGTCGTCGACATCGGCCGTATTGATGCCGGTGCGATCGGCGAGCGCGCGCAGCACGGTTGCGCCCAGCTGCTGCGGATGAATGCCCGAGAGCGCTCCCTTGCCGGCCTTGCCGACGCCCCGCGGTGTCCTGCAAGCATCGATGATCAGCGCGTCAGCCATTGGCGTTGTCCTCTTGTTATGAGTGTTGAGAGGCGTTGTGGGTCAGGGGATGAGGGGAGTCAATGCGCTGTGCCTTCCCCTTGCCTCTCCCCGCACGCGGGGAGAGGCGAAGACACCAAAACGCCGCTACACCCCCGCAGCATTCCTTGCGATCACGTTGCGGTAGTAGCTTGCGCTGAGCTTTGGCGTGCGGACCTGGGTGTCGAAATTGACGTGATAGAGCCCGAAACGCTTGCTGAGCCCGAACACCCATTCGAAGTTGTCCATCAGGCTCCAGAGGAAATAGCCGCGCACCGGCACGCCTTCGGCGGTGGCGCGCTGGAGCTGGGCGAGATAGTTGCGCAGATACATGATGCGGTCGGTGTCGTAGATCTTGCCGTCGGGCGTCACCACATCCTCGCCGGAGGTGCCGTTCTCGCTGATATAGATCGCATCCGTCTTCCAGATCTTGGCCGCCAGCTTCGGCACCCAGTAGATCGTCTCCGGCGCGACGCGGAGCCAGTCCGAGTTCATGTGCGGGAATGATTTCGGGATCGGCAGCGGCATGAAGCCGGCGCCCTGGTCGGACGGCACCACATAGTGCTGCGGCGCGTAGATGTTGAGGCCGAGGAAGTCGACCGGCGAGGAGATGATCTTCAGCTCGGCGTCGGTGTATTTCGGCGCATTGGCGCCCGCGTATTTCAGGAACGCCTCAGTGTAGCTGCCGGTCATGATGACGTTGAGATAGCCCGCGTTCATCTCGCGCAGCGCGATCTCGGCGGCGCGGACGTGCTCGGGCGTGTCGATCGCGGGAACGCAGACGTCGATGTTCTCGGCCGGCCCGACCCTGGTGCCGCGGCGGCCATGGGCGCGCACCGCCTGCACCGCAAGCCCGTGCGCGAGCGCGCTGTTGTGCCTGACCTGGTTGACCTCTGCTTGCGGCAGCGTCACGCCGGGCGCATCGATGCCGATACCATAGCCGAACTGCACGAAGCGGCCGCTCTCGTTCAGCGTGAACACGTTCTTGACGCGATCGGTCAAACGCTCGGCGACATAGGCGGCATAGTCGCCGAAGATCTTGCAGGTCTCCGTCGAGCGCCAGCCGCCAAAGCGGTCCTGGAGCGATTGCGGCAGGTCCCAGTGATAGAGCGTCATCCACGGCTCGATGCCGTTCTTCAGCAGCTCATCGACGAGGCGATTGTAGAAGTCGAGCCCCGCGGGATTCGGCTTGCCGTCGCCGTCGGGAAACACCCGCGGCCAGGCGATCGAGAAGCGGTACGCCTTGCAGCCGAGCTCCTTGATGAGCGCGATATCCTCCTTGTAGCGACGATAGTGCTCGTTGGCGCGATCGCCGGTCGAGCCGTCCTCGATCTTGCCGGGGATGCGGACGAACCTGTCCCAGATCGAGGCCCCTCGCCCGTCCTCGTTGACCGCGCCCTCGACCTGATAGGACGAGGTCGCCGTGCCCCAGACAAAGCCGACGGGAAAGCCGCTGTCGCGCGAGGCCGCTGCCGCCGGCTTGGCGTCGGCGAGCTCGAGCGGACCTGTCATTCCGGCTGCGGACAGCCCCGCGATTTTCGCAAACTGGCGACGCGAGACCTTGTCCGACATTGATATTGCCCCGAGATGATTGATGCGGCGGCACAATGACGGCACGCAGCCGGTTTGAAAAGCGCCGGCGCCGAAGCTTGAGGATGCAGAATTGCGCTGCCGGTGTCGCGACATGCCGGGTCGTCGAGAATAGGGTTCCCTGACAATTCCCTGACTTCAAATATTGCGATGCAACCATATGCGGCGGCGCCCCCTTGCCTGCACGATGGTCGGCGGTGCGGCGCCGAGGACTGCGGTCCCCGTCGCGTATTTCGCCTTCAATTTGCACGCGTGGTGGGCTTCTGCTACGCTGAGGTACGTGCCTCATTTCACCTCGCGGATTGCCCGTTGACGGGCCACCGCCGCAAAAGAAGCGGATGGCGGCCGTTCCGCGTGCACCGTGGAGAGGGGGCATGCGCTCAATTTCGCGCTCAAGCAGAGTTGGCCTGCATCAAGGGCCGGCCACCTAAGGGAGGATGGTAATGAAGCGACTCTTGGTTGCAGGTGTATCGTTTGCTTTCGCAATTGCACTGGGTACCGGCTCGGCCGTCGCGGCGGACAAGAAGGTTCTGGCCTTCGTCGTCAACGGCGCGTCCGACTTCTGGAAGATCGCGGAAGCCGGCGTGAAGAAGGCCCAGGGCGAACTGCCCAACTACAATCTTCAGCTCAAATATCCGGAACAGGCCGCCGCTGCCGTTCAGCAGCGCATGATGGACGACCTCGTCGCCGCCGGTGCCGCCGGCATCATGGTCAGCGCGGTCGATCCGAAGAACCAGGTCGAGCACCTCAACAAGATCGCCTCGCAGTCGCTGCTGTTCACCACCGACAGCGACGCGCCGAACTCGAAGCGCATCGCCTATATCGGCTCGTCCAACGTCGACCTCGGCAAGGACGCCGGCAAGCTGATGCTCAAGGCGCTGCCGAACGGCGGCAAATGCGTCGGCTTCGTCGGTCTTCCCGGCGCCGACAACGCCCGCGAGCGCATCGAGGGCGTCAAGGAGACCATCAAGGGCTCGAAGGTCGAGCTGGTCGACGTTCGCGGCGACGAGATCGATCAGACCCGCGCCAAGCGTAACGTCGAGGACATCCTCGCCGCCATGCCCGACGTGAGCTGCCTCGTCGGCTTCTACTCCTACAACACCCCGCGCATCTATGAAGTGCTGAAGGAGGCCGGCAAGCTCGGCAAGATCCAGATCATCGGTTTCGACGAGGATCCGATCACGCTGGGCGGCGTCAAGGAAGGCGCCATCGCCGGCACCGTCGTGCAGCAGCCGTTCGAGTGGGGCTATCAGGGCATGAAGCTGATGGCGAAGTACATTGAGGGCGACAAGTCCGGCGTGCCCGCCAACGGCATCATCATCGTTCCCGGCAAGGTCATCGACAAAACCAATGTCGACGACTTCATGGCCTCGATGAAGACGATGCTCAAGAAGTAGGAGACGTGCGGCGTTGCCCGCAAGCGTCAATGCCTGAGCCGTTTCTCGAACTGGTCGATATCAGCAAGAGCTATCCCGGCGTGGTCGCACTCGACCACGTCGGCCTTGCCGTGTCGCCGGGCGAGGTGATCGCGCTGATCGGCGAAAATGGCGCCGGCAAGTCCACCTTGATGCGGGTGCTCGGCGGCGTCGTCGAACCGAGCGGCGGCACGATCCGCGTCGATGGCGCCGAGCGGAGCGCGCTCACGGTGGCTGAGGCGATCGCCGCGGGCATCGCCTTCGTCCATCAGGAGCTCAATCTCTTCGACAATCTCGACGTCGCCGGCAACGTGTTCATCGGCCGCGAGCCCGTGCATGGCGGGCCGCTGCGGCTGATCGACCGCAAGGCGCTCTACGCCAGGACTCAGCCGCTGCTGGACCGCCTGGGGGCCGATTTCGCGCCGGACGCGCCGCTCGCCGAGCTGTCGCTGGCCCAACGCCAGCTCGTCGAGATCATGAAGGCGCTGTCGCTCGATGCGCGCCTTGTGATCATGGACGAGCCGACATCAAGTCTGACCCTTTCCGAGACTGACCGGCTGATGCGGGTGATCGCGGCCCTGAAAGCCGACGGCGTCAGCATCATCTTCATCACCCATCGCCTCAATGAAGTGATGCAATGCGCCGACCGCGCGGTGGTGTTGCGCGACGGGCGCATGGTCGGCGCGCTGACCCGCGCCGAGCTGTCGCCCGCGGCGATGATCCGACTGATGATCGGGCGCGACCTCAAATCGCTCTACGTGCCGCCGGCCGCTCCGCCCGGCGAGGCCGTGCTCGACATCGTCGAGGCCGTCACCGACACCTATCCGGAGCGCGCGGTGAGCCTGTCGGTTCGCCGCGGCGAGATCCTGGGACTGGCCGGTCTCGTCGGCTCCGGCCGAACCGAGCTTGCGCGCGCCGTTTTTGGCGTCGATCCGCTCCGGGGCGGCGCGATCAAGCTGAACGGCGAAGCCATCCGCGTGACAACCCCGCGCGCGGCGATCGACCACGGCATCTATCTGATCCCGGAGGACCGCAAGGCCTGCGGGCTCCTGCTCGACGTGTCGATCGCCGAGAACATCTCGCTGCCGGATCTGTCGTCCTATCTGCGCTTCTTCCTGGTCAACACCGCGCAGGAGACGAAGAACGCGCGAGCCCAGCGCGAGCAGCTCAAGATCCGCGCGCCAGACGTTGACACCACCGTTGGCTCGTTGTCCGGCGGCAATCAGCAGAAGGTCGTGCTGGCCAAATGGCTGTCGATGCGGCCCAAGGTGCTGATCTTCGACGAGCCGACGCGCGGCGTCGACGTCGGCGCCAAGCAGGAGATCTACGAGATGCTGCGCCGGCTGACCGACGCCGGCGTCGCGATCCTGATGATTTCGAGCGACATGGAAGAGGTGATCGGCGTCAGCGACCGGATTGCCGTCATGCACGAGGGTGCGATCTCGGGTTTCCTTGATCGCAGCCAGTTCAGCGAGCACAACGTGCTTCAGTTGGCCGTCGGCCACGCGGTTTGAGATGAGGGTGCCTTGAACAAGAAAGATCTGAGCCTGCTGGTCCTGATCCTGGTGGTCGGCGCGGTCGTTGCCTTCATCAATCCGCGTTTCCTCTACGTCGGCAATCTCTCCAACACACTGAACCAGGTCGGGATGTTCGGCATCTTCTCGATCGCGGAAGCCTTCGTCATCATCATCGGCGGGATCGAGCTCTCGGTCGGATCGGTGATCGCACTGCTCGGCGTTCTCTTCATCGACCTCATCGTCAATCACGACGTCAACTGGATCCTCGCCTTTGCGGCGGTCATCGCCGCCGGGCTCGTGATCGGCCTCGTGCACGGCGCGCTGGTGACGCGGATGCACATCCAGCCGTTCGTGGTGACGCTGTGCGGACTTTTGATCTATCGCGGCGCGGCGCGCTATTACACCGAGGACGCGACCGCCGGCTTCGGCTTCGGTGCCAGCTTCCCGACGCTGGAATGGCTGACCGCGGGCCGCACCAACGTGCTCGGCTTTCCGCTGCCGCACAGCGTGGTGGCGCTGATCGTCGTCGCCGCTATCGCTTGGGTGCTGCTGCATCGCTCGGTGTTCGGCCGCTATCTCTACGCCGTCGGCAAGAACGAGGAGGCCGCGCGCTATTCCGGCATCCGTTCCGGGCGCGTGATGATTTCGGCCTATGTCATCTGCGGCGGGCTGACCGCGTTTGCCGCGATCCTGTTCGCGATGTACACCCGCTCGATCTCGCCGGCCGTGCACGGCTCGTTCTACGAGCTCTATGCCATCGCCGCGGCCGTGCTCGGCGGCTGCTCCTTGCGCGGCGGCGAAGGCTCGATCGTCGGCGTCGTGCTCGGCACCGTGCTGCTCCAGGTGCTGCAAAACCTGGTCAATCTGCTCGGCATCCCGAGCTCACTGAACTTCGCAGTGATGGGCGCGGTGATTCTGATCGGCGTGCTCGCCGATCAGTATCTTGTGCAGCGACGACACCACGTGAGCCCGGCCAAAGGCCGGGGGCAGACGAGTGTGGCGGCCGCGCCGCTCGAGCGGGTGAAGGTGGAGTGAGGGACGGACGGTCTCGCGCCAGATTGGGCCTACTCTTCAGCATCTCCTGATCCTTGCAGCTTGCCGCGCAGCGCCGACATGACGCTTCGCGTGGTTTGGCGCGATCGCCGGTCGAGCCGTCCTCGATCTTGCCGGGGATGCGGACGAACCTGTCCCAGATCGAGGCCCCTCGCCCGTCCTCGTTGACCGCGCCCTCGACCTGATAGGACGAGGTCGCCGTGCCCCAGACAAAGCCGACGGGAAAGCCGCTGTCGCGCGAGGCCGCTGCCGCCGGCTTGGCGTCGGCGAGCTCGAGCGGACCTGTCATTCCGGCTGCGGACAGCCCCGCGATTTTCGCAAACTGGCGACGCGAGACCTTGTCCGACATTGATGCTGCTCCACTTCTCTTGGTTTCGGACCGGCACAATGACGAGTTCCGGCCGATTTGAGAAGCAGTGTCCCTGGTTGTCACGACTGCAACCGACGCTCACATCTGTCGTCCCCGACGTGGAGCGCCGATAAGGCTTTATCGAACCAAACCATTGTTTAGCTTGAATAGAACCCGGTTCCCGAGGTCTCATCTAGACTGTTCACACCGAAGCGAATCGGACGCCCCATGTGGATATCGGGATTTCCTGTGTTCACGGCATGAAACTCGCATGACATGGCACCGGGAGATCCGTAACTTTTGCTTTGAACGCGCACGAGGGGACAAGGGTGATTCACGCTGGCGTAAGCCCGATGGCGTTGCGTGGTGATCGGCACGGCCAAGATGTCGCTGCCGACCTCACGCCGAGCGTTTCGTTCGCTCTGGTGCGCCATGCGCCGCGGGAGATGCTGCGCGTTTTACGGTGCGGCCCTGCCGTCGCCGTGGAGATCCATTGGCCGTCGGGAGAGGCAGGCCTCTTCCTACGATGCCGTATCGAGCTGAGCTCGAGAGACCAGTGGCGGTTACGGCATCGGCGGCACGCCCATCAGACTGTGAACCATCAATCATCTCAATTGGCGATCCTTGCCATGACATTGCTGCTCGCCGTCTGCGGCTGGAGCGTCGGCGGAGCCGAGGGCATGCAGCGGGCGCTGTTGGGAAGCACGCCCCGTCCCGACGAAACGGTCATCTCGCGCGAGAACGTGTATCGCTGGTTCGGCGCCCGCCTGCTGTCCCCTGCGGAGGTGCCGGACCTGTTCGCCGTTCTGACAAAAGTTTGCAGCAGGGCCGGGCTGGTGCGATTACCGGATCTCTATTGTCTGCCGGCACCGCGCGACATGAATGCCTATGCGCTCGGCGGACCGGAACGCAGTGCCATCGTGTTAACCGAAGGCCTGCTACGCGGCATGACGCGCGACGAAGTTGCCGGGATATTGGCCCATGAAGTCGCTCATATCCGCAACAATGATGCCTGGACGATGGGCTGGGCGACAGCGTTGCGACGCGCGATCGATTGGACCTCGCTCGCTGGTCTCGCGTTGCTGCGAACCGGCCATCATCACGGTGGCATGACATCAAGCCGGCCATTGGCGATGCTGCTGAGCGCAGCACCAGCTCTCGGCCAGCTCCTTGGACTTGCTCTGTCGCGAGTTCGCGAACTGGATGCAGATGCAACGGCGCTCGAACTGACCGGCGACTCGCGAGCGCTGATCGCCGCACTCGACAAACTGGAGCGCCATCACACCGGGTCCGCACCAAGCCGCACGTCCGCATTCGTGCATGATCCGATGCACTTGCTTCGCAGCCATCCCGCCACCTCCGAGCGCGTCGGCACATTGCTCAACCTCGCCTATTAAGCACTCGCTCAAGTGGGCATCTGCGCACATCGGAAGGCTCGCTGACCAGGCAAAGAGTGCTGACGAAGAATCCGCGCGGCTTGAATGATCGCCGCCAAAATATCGCCGCGCTTTCGCGAAACTATTTCGACGTGAGTACGTTTTCCGCGTCTCTGCTCATTGCAGCACTGGGGAGAAACCAGCGTAATTGCCAAGCGTTCGAGCGGACGTGAGACATAAATTATAAATGGCTGGCCATCGTGCCAGCGAGGAAAATCCGCTCCCACCTTTTTCGACGGCAATGATTTTGCCGCTCTAAAACATCTCACCGTCGGCTTGTCACCTTGAGGGGACGCATCTCGCGCCTCCCAGGCGGGCGACATTGCCTGCGGCCGAGACTTCCGTGCCAAGCATTCGAACTTGAAGCTCCAACGCCGTCGCACCGGCGTGACAGACCGCTATTGCCATCGAAGGGGTCGCGCATGCGACCGGCCTTTGCAGGATTCTTGACAGGATTCTTGGCAGGATTTTGGGCTGAGGGCACCACCATCGCAAGGAGACCAAGCGATGACCTATTACGACACCCTACAACAGAACCTCGCGCATGGTTCGCCGTTCGGCCAATTCGGTCCGCAACAATGGGGATCGGGAGCATTCGGTTCGCAAGGCGGCCAACAGTATGGAGGAGGCGGTCTTGGATTGGGCCAGGCGGCCTATGGACAGCAACACGGACAGTTCGGCGGTCAGCCGACCTTTGGCGCGTTTGGATATGGCCCCGGCTGGGGCGGGCAAACGGGCTGGGGTCAGCAGCAGCCTCAGCAGCAGCCTCAACAGCAGCCTTGGGGCGGACAACAGCGCCAGCTTTCGCCACAGGACGTGAATGAGGTCGTGCGGCAATTGGTACCGGCGCTGCCTCAAATTCTCGCGCAAGCTCAAACTCCATTCGCAGGAATGGGCTATGCGGCTTACGGCCAGGCGCCGCGGCAGCTCAGTCCGCAAGACGTGAGCGAGGTGGTGCGGCAGATCCTGCCGATCGTGCCGCAAATCATGGGAATGCTGCAAAGCCAGCCCCAAATGCAGCATTCGGCCATGCACGGCGGTCCCGGTCAGGGACAATTCGGAGGCCTCGGTCAATTCGGTCCCGGCTATCCCACACAGACTCAGCCAGCGCAGATGTGGGGTACGCAGTTCGGCGCGCCGCAGTTCCAGGCGGCATTCGGCGGTCCGACGGGCTTTGGCCAGCAGCGACAACTGACGCAGCAAGATGTCGCCGACATCACCCGCCAGCTGATCGGCGTCATACCCCAGGTCATCGGTAACCTTCAGGCCTACGGCCAGCAGCGGATGATCTGACCGCGCGGTAAGGCGCGACCGCCGCCAAAAGCGGCGGTCGCGCCTGCCGTTGCGCATGCTTCCTCCGAAGGAGAACCCTCATGTCGGATTCCAATCCCTCCGCCGCATCCGCGTCACATCGCCACTCCTCAGACATTCAGCAGCTCGTGGGCCTGCTCAGCAATTTGATGCCGCTGCTCTTGCGCCTGCAGTCGCAACCGTTCGAGCAGCCGTTCCGAACCATGCCCGGCAACTTCCCGATGCCGAACCCGGTGCTCGATCATCAGGCTGCGGAAAACATGATCGGAGACATGATCGCGGAATCGCTGCGCTCGCTCTCCGCCTATCTCGAGGCCAACGCGGCACAGCATGCGGGCCTGGAAAACTGCGTCTCGATCGTCACCCAGGCAGCCAACAAGTTTACCGAGCGGGATTTTCCGCAGGCCTTCAACCTGATCTATTTCGCCTATCGCGCGATCGAAGCCGCCCGCGCAGCCGATCCCCGCCTTCCGTTACCGCGACAGGCTTCGATCGATCGCACGCAATCTTCTATCCACTGAAATCAACGGAGGCCACGCCATGGCAACAAGTCCAGACGATGCGCGACCGACCTCGAGCGACAATCGACGCAAGCCAGTGCGCACCACTCAATACATGATCGCGCCAGCGGGCGCCGGCATCAGTGCTCAAACGCTGGCCGAACAATTGAATCGGTTCGGCAACATCCTGTGGACCCACGACCAGCGCGGCGTCAGCGGCCCGCCAATTGCGATCGTGCGCATGCCTGACGAAACCGCCGAGGCCCTGCGCCGTTCCACGGGAGGTAGCCTTATCATCGAGCCGGACAGCCATCTGCGAGCAGCATCCTTTGCCGGGCCAACCTCCTCTTTGATCCCGACCACGACGATGACCGCGCTCGGGCCGGACTTGACGGTGACGATCCGGGTCCTCAGCGAAGCCGGAGCGCCTGTGGAACAGGCAATTGTACGGCTCGTTGGCGGGCAGGCGTCAGCTCAAGGACGGACGGACCGTGATGGCAACGTCGATCTTGCGCTGCGCGACGAAGTGCCGGAAACAGTCGCCGCCATTTTCGTCAGCCCACGCTCCGGCCATTGGGGCTTGTGGCAACAGCAGCCCTATATCGAGGCCGGTGCGGTGAACACCCTCACCCTGAAACCGTTGCCTCTACCCGGCCGGCTGGATTGGGGCGGCGAAGCGATGCGCTTCGATCAGATTCCCGACCACTGCCGTGGAGCCGACGTCAAGATCGCGCTCATCGACAGCGGCGTGGCGACCGGCCACATGCAATTGGCTCACATCAAGCACGGTATCGATGCCCGAAGTGGCGAAGATCGCTTGTGGTCGAAGGACGTCACTGGCCACGGCACACCTTGCGCAGGCATCATCAATGCGGCAGCACAGGCAGATTACGGCATCCGCGGCTACGCCCCGGACAGCGAGCTGCATGTTTGCAAGCTTCCCCCAGATGCCCGTTGCAGCGACCTGATCGCGGCGCTCGATGATTGCCTGCAATACGGCATCGACGTGGCGTGCATCGGAGTCGGTTGCGAGCGCGGCTCCGTGCTGGTTGAGCAGCACATTGCCATGGCCAAGCAGCAAGGCGTCAGCATCATCGCTGCCGCCGGCAACTCCGGAGAGGGCATACTGTTTCCGGCCTGTTCTCCGCATGTCGTAGCGGTCGGTGCGGTCGGACAGGTGGGAAGCTTCCCGGAAGACAGTCTCCAGGCGGCGCAAGCCGCAGCCGCCACTGCGGCGGCGGGTGGGTTGTTTGTACCGCCGTTTTCCTGCCGCGGGTCCGAACTCGACCTGTGCGCGCCCGGTGTTGCGGTCATTGCCTGCCAGTCGCCGGACGGCTACGCGGTCTGCGACGGCACCTCGCTTGCAGCGGCTTACGTCGCCGCGCTTGCAGCCTTGATCCTCGCCGACCACGCCGACTTCAAGGGCAGCTTCGCCGCAAAGGATGGCCACCGGGTCGAACGGCTGTTCCAAATTCTGAAGGATACTGCGCAGCCCATCGGCCATCCATGGCAGACCGGGGCCGGGTTGCCGGATGCAGCCCGCGCACTCGGCGTCCGATCCGATCAGCGGCCCCTCGCCATGCCTCTGAATGCCGGATTGCGCGAAATGCGCAACGCATTCGGCAGCTCGATCGGATTCCATTCAGCGCAAGCCAAGCGATGATATTCGAGCCGCCGCGCGGCCCGGCCAACGTGACGCGGCTTCCGCTGAATCCGGCCCCTCTGGCGTTCCAGGCTACCGGCGCGGAAACAGCGACGGTGCATGAACTCAGAGCAGCCATGGCGCTCGCGGGTCTAGCGGAAGGACCTTAGGGATGATCGGGACCCCGCAGTCCTAGAACGTCGCGCGCAAGCCTGCATAAGGGCCCGCGCCGGATGCAGAATTGCGCTGCAAGGGCCGCGACATATGGATGCGGGCGACCCGGCGGGCCGGCGAAGCGCTCCCGCGATCAGCGCGAGCGCTTCGGCAGCTTTGGAAGCTTGCCGGGATTGAACGCGGGGACCTGTCCGGCTTGTTCAGGTGCCGGCTGCTGCTGTTCCGTCAGGATGAGCGTTCCCTGCAGGATCATTCCCGGCACTTGCTGTGCCGTCGCCGTGTAAGTCGCGATCTTGCCGGGGCAGTGTCCCTCGATGTCCAGCGTGAGTTCATCATCGACGCCGAAGACCGTCGCACGTCCATCGGTATGACGCCTCGTCAACACGGTTGCGGTGAAGCGATCGCCGTCGACCTTGCAGGAGCCGTGATAGGTCATCAGGCTGTCACGGCCCCAAATCTGGCCGTCGGCGACATGGACGATACCGGTCCCCTGATCGAGGGGCGTCTTGTACCACGCCGTGTAGGTGCCATCCTTCAGCATGGGAGGCGTCTCCCTGGTATTCCCCCGCAAACAATCCGCACCATTAGCGCTAAGAAAGCGTTAATCGCGCGGCCCGTGCCAATCCGGTCGATCCCTGCGCAGCTCGGCTTCAAGGTCCTCGATGATGCTATGAAGCAGACACGCGGCAAGCGGGTCGGTCACTTCCCGTTCCAGATGCCGATAACGCGCGATCCGGGATTCCTGTTCTTTCAACTGGTGCTCTGTCATCAGACGGGCCCTCCGGCAAACCGACGCGGAGACAGCCAAACAGTTTCGTTAAAATTTTCGGATCATTTGCGATGGTTTCTGATCCGTTAACGCTTGCGCGCGTCGGACGCGAACTCAGACCCGAAGACGAACTCCGGTCATGTTCCCGCTCCCTCGCCTGCCCGGCCCGCTAACGCGCGACTGACCAATCGGTCGGACGCCGCCATCAGTGCGGCCGCATAGGACGGTTCCCTGGCTGACGGGCTGGGCAGGATGGCCTCCGCCCTGTTGTTGAACATCGCGCCGCTGCGGCCATCGAGGTCGCGTGACACCAAGAGCGGGACCAGCCGCGCGGCGTATGTATCCGGCTCGATCATCATGAAGCTGGTCAGCCATTCCACGACGGCGACAAGCGCGCGCGACCCGAGCAGATTGGCGCGGATGTTGGTCTTGACGAAGCCGGGGTTGAGGCCGAACGCATCGACGTCGGGAAAACGCCTGGCGGCCTGAAGGACAAGCACCTCGTTTCCGGAAACGGTGTTCGAGTGTGCGGAGAAGCGCTTGTAGCTTTGTTCCGAGTTGAGGTCGTCGAGATCGGCCTTCTGCTCCGTGCCCGGGAATCCCATGACGAAAATGCGGGGCCTCAGGTCGGTCCTCGCCCGGTCCTTGCCGAGACGCGGAGCAATCTCGTTCAGGATGACGAGGCGACTCAAATAGCTGACGGCAAGATCGCGTTCGATGCCTTCGGGTGTCACCTCGCGTTTGGGGCCGGCCATGATGCCGGTCGTGAAGACGACGATGTCGATGTTTCCGGCGGGCAGCTCGGCGCCGATCCGCCGCGCATCCCGCATCGAGCTCAAATCGGCCTTCATGAACGCGATGCGCGGCACCTCCCGATCGCGGAAAGTCTGCCCGACGACCAGGACATTCGCGCCCTTGGCCGCGAGTTGATGGCTGAGCGCCCGACCGATTCCGCCGGTGCCACCGATCACCGCGACATTCAGTCCGTTGAGCCGGAGGCTTTCGAGCGGCGGCGGAGTGGCATTCAGGCTCTTGTCCAGTTCCACGCGCTTCATTGCAGGTCTCCTTCCGCAAGCATTGATGAAGAACAGCGGCCGCACCGCGAACGCGGTGCAGGACCGATGACGAGGTGGTCACCCGTCCTCAGACGGTTGCAGTCGCGTCCAATGCGGGATAGTCGGTGTACCCGCGGGCGGTGCCGCCGAAGAACGTCGTCCGATCGGCCTCGTTCAGGGGCGCGCCGGATTTCAGGCGCGCGATGAAATCGGGATTTGCCAGGATCATCTGGCCATACGCTTCCAGATCGGCCAGTCCCGCGGCGACGTCGGAGCCGATGCGATCGCGCGGACGCCCCGGCCTGTTCACGATCAGCTTGCCGCGCCACAGCTTGCGCAGATCGGCCAGAAGGCGCTCGTCGCCCTGATGCAGGATGTGAAGGTAGGCGAGCGAGAGCTTGTCGAGTTCGCCGACCAGATGGCGATAAAGATCCGGTCCTTCGGCGCCTTCGTCGATGCCCCACATCGTGATGCCCGGCGACAGGCGGATCGCCGTCCTGTCCGCGCCGATCTCCCCGGCGATGGCGGCCGCCACCTCGATGGCGAAACGCGCGCGATTTTCGATCGAGCCGCCATATGCGTCGGTTCGCGTGTTCGCGCTCGGCGCAATGAACTGCTGGACCAGATACCCATTCGCGCCATGGATCTCGACGCCGTCCGCCCCCGCCGCGATGGCGTGGCGCGCGGCTTCGCGGAAATCGGCAACGGTCCGGCGCACCTCATCGGTCGTGAGCGACCGTGGCTGCGGGATGTCCTGCATGCCCTTCGGCGTGAATATCGGCGTATCAGGCGCGATCGCGGACGGGGCCACACCCTGCCGATGATGCGGCGTGTTGTCTGGATGCGACATGCGTCCGGCATGCATGAGCTGGATGAAGATATGGCCGCCGTTGCCGTGGACGGCGTCCGTAACCTTGCGCCAGCCAGCGACATGTGCGGCCGTGTAGATGCCCGGCGTGGTCATGTAGCCCTGCCCGTCATCGGATGGCTGCGTGCCCTCGGTGACGATCAGTCCAACTCCGGCGCGCTCAGCGTAATATTCGGCGGCGAGGCTGCCGGGAACTCCATTGGCTTCGGCGCGCGAACGGGTCATGGGCGCCATGACCAGGCGGTTTGAAAGCTCAAGTCCACCGACGCGGACGGGACGGAATAGCGGGTTCATGGCGAGTTCCTTCTCGAAGACGACTGAGAAGGGAGATGGACCCTCCACTCAATGGAATAAATGCCGTATAATGGATCAGATTGATCCATGTATGGGATAATTTGATGGAGCTGTTGAACGACATGGCGCTCTTCGTCGAGGTCGTGAAGGCCAGGAGTTTCCGAGGTGCGGCCGCGACGCTCGACATGCCCAACTCGACCCTGTCGCGACGGATCAGCCTGCTCGAGAAGGAAATCGGGTTGCGCCTCCTGAACCGGACGACGCGCAGGATCGAATTGACCGAAGCCGGCCAGCTCTATTTCGAGCGCTGCAAGCGCATCGTCGACGAAGCGCGCCTGGCGCACGAGCAACTCGGCGAGATGCTGGCGCAGCCGAGCGGATTGCTGCGGGTCTCACTGCCGGTGGACTTCGCCAACACCTATCTGGCCCCGCTGATCACCGAATTCGCGCAGCATTATCCCGGTATCGATTTCGAATTCGACCTGACGCCGCGACGCGTCGACCTGGTCTCCGAGCCGTACGATCTGGCGATCCGCGTCGGAGAATCCGTGGCGTCCCACATGATCGCACGGCCGCTCGCCCGGCTGCACGGCCATCTCTACGCCTCGCCGCGCTATCTCGAACTCAACGGCGAGCCGCGCGAACCGGCCGACCTTGCACGCCATCAATGTCTCTGTCAGACAAAGGTGAGCACATGGACGCTGCACAACGGAACGCAAACGGTCGAAGCTGAAATTGCCGGCCGTTTCCACCTCAACAGCATTGGCATGCTCCGCCGTCTCGCGACGCTCGACATGGGCATCGCTTTCACGCCGCAGGAAATCGTCGCCGACGAAGTCGCATCCGGCCGGCTGCGCCGCATCCTGCCGCAATGGCAGGGCTTGCCCATGACCATCTACGCAGTCACCGAGACCAGACTGCTCCCTGCCAAGACGCAACGCTTCATCGAATTTCTGCGCGAACGGCTGAGCCGGGGTTAGATCGGACTGCTCCAACCTCCCGTCTGCAGATCGCGCGTCGCGTTCGCGTGCGAAAGACCGAGGCGCAAGCGAATCGACGACCTCACGGCACTTCGCCGTTCCTGCGACTCCCGCCGATGCTGTGCGGCTTGTTGAGGAAGAACTCCCGATTGCCGAGAGCCGCCTCCGCGTACTGATCGATCGCGACCTGGATGGCCTCGATGTGCATCCGGCACCAGCCTTCGTAACATGACAGGCGCCGCGCATGATCGAGCGCCTTCAGGAATTCCGGCGGCTCCTGCATGTCGGAGAAGTAGGTCGGCCTCTCGCCCTTCATGCCTGTGCCACCTCTCGCGGCGGGACAAGACGGCGCTTCTCGACATGGACGCGCGGCGGCGTCGGCCGCCGGCGGGGAATGAAGAGGCTGGCGACGACAATCGGGTCGGTGTCACCGAGCGCGGCCCGCTCCTGGACAAGCCCGCTCATGACGGTGCGCATCTTCATGACCTCGTGGGCCACGAAAGTGCAGTCCTCGTCCCGGTTGATCTGTTCATGCATGATCGCTTCAGCCTCACGCATGCTGACACGTAACGCTCTGATAATTCTGCGGATTTCATTGATGCGGTTGTCCATGGCTCGCTCCTTGGCTGGACGGCCAGCATAAGAACAAATCATGAACATTGTGTCAATCGGCCTAAGGTAGAACGGGTCGGTGCCGACACCCCATGACGGGCCCGGCGAACGGTCCGCCGAACTCAGAACGTCACCCGCATCCCCGCATAAAACGCCCTTGGCCTTGCCGGGCTGAGCGAGCGCGGGTCGGTGAATTCTGCGCCGCCATTGGTGAAGTTGGGCAAGGCGCCACGGTCGAAGAACTGTCCGTAGGTCGCGTAACGCTTGTCGAAGATGTTGTCGACCCTGCCGTAGAGCTGGATGTCCTTGGTGACCTGGTACGAGGTGTGGAGATTGAACACCGTATAGGACGGCAGCTTCGTGTACTGGTTGGACTCGTCGCCGACGAAATACTGGCTGGAGACGAACAGCGCGTTGCCGCCGACCTTCCAGACGTCGGTCACGGCATAGTCGACGCCCAGCTTGACGCGGTGGCGCGGGATCGCCGGAATCTGGTTGCCGGGCGAGACGTGGATGGTCTCGGTCACAGGATCCCTGAACGGGCTCTCCGAGCCGAGTTCGAGCGCGTCGAGGAAGCGAGCGTCGACGAAAGCATAGCTCGCCTGGAATTGCAGAGTGGGCGACTTGATGTTGACCTCGGCCTCGAGGCCCTGCCGCCTGGTACGGCCGACATTGGAGAAGTAGCCGAAGCCGGTGCGTCCGACCGCAGGAACGGCGACGATGTCGTCATAGTTGGTGGCGCGGAAGCCGCCGATCTTCCATCCGAGCGTACCGATGTTCAGCTCCTTGCTGCCGCGCAGACCTGCCTCCACGGTCTTGGACACGACCTGCTTCAGCGGCGGGTCCGAAACCAGAAACGCCGCGAGCAGGCAGGGCCTGACCGGGTCGGCGCAGCCGAGCTCGAGCGGCGTCGGCACGCGGTTGGCCTCGGAATAACCGGCATAGGCGGTCAGCTCGGGCGTGATCTTGTAGGTGCCGCCGATCACCGGATTGAAGCGGGTGAAGGTGTGATCGCCGTTGAGAGCGGTGCCGAGCTGGTCTTCCAGCGTGATGCGCGCCACGTTGAAGCGGCCGCCGCCGGTGACGGCGAAGGCATCGGTGATGTTGAACGTGTCCATCGCGTAGAGGCCGTTATATTGGTTGACGGTCCGCAGCGAGACGGGACCGGCAACGGGGGCCGGCGTGCCTGTCGGTCCCAGGAAGACGCCACTGCCGCTGACGACGTAGTCTTCTCCGATCGAACCGATCTCGGCGGTGGCGTTGTAGCGCGTGACGCTGGCGTCATAAGTCGCGCCCACCACGAAGCGATTGTCGTGCCCGAGCAGCTGATCGGTGTTGGTGGCCTGCCCCGACACGCCGAAGGTGGTCGACCGTATCGAGCTGCGGTCGATCTCGCCGAGGATCGTCCCCGAAGGAAACGGATTGGCAAGCTGCACGCCGTTCGTGCCATTCGCCGGCGTCGTATCGTCGCCGAAGCACAGCAGACCGGCGATCGCGCATTCCTGCACGTCGGTCGGATTGCCATCGACCAGCTTCTGCTCGTACCTGCGCACATGGGCGGTGCCTTCGAGCGTCCAGGTCGGCGTCGCATCGACCTTGCCGGTGAGGTTCAGATAGCCGACGCGGTTGGAGGTGGTCTGCGGTGTGGTGTAGGTCGCGCCCCAATATTTGTCGAGCAGCTCGGCCGGAACGGTGGCGCTGGCGCCGAAATCGTTCTTGGCCACTCCCATGTTGGCGTGGAATTCGCTGTCGCCGGCCTTGTAGCCGACGTCGCCGTAGAAGCGCCGCACGGTTGATTGCGAGAAATTGCGGAAGCCGTTGTCGCGCAGGCCTTCGAGCGCGGCGTAGACGCCGTAGTTCTTGTCGACCTGCTTGCCCCATTGCGCCGAACCCTGGATGCGGCCGAACGAGCCGCCCATGACGTCGAGCTCTGCGCCCTGATAGGTGAAGCCGTCCTTCATTTGCAGGTTGAGCGCGCCGCCCAGCGCATTGAGGCCGAAGGCGGGATTGTTGGTCACCAGCGTCACCGACCTGATCGCGGCGGTCGGGATCAGGTCCCAGTTGACGGCGTCCGAGAAGGCTTCGTTGATGCGGACGCCGTTCTGGTACACGGCAAGGCCTTGCGGCGTCCCCGTCACCGGCGAGGCGACGAAGCCGCGGAATTCGACATCCGGCTGAAACGGATTGCCGGTGACTTCGGTGATGTTGACACCGGCGATGTTGTCGCGCAGCGCGTCTGTGACGTTGAGCGAGCCGGTCCGCCTGATCTGGTTGGCATCGACGGCGTTGATCGCGGAAGGAACCTTGTCGACATCGAGGCCCCTGCCGGTGCCCGGCGCGGTCGGATAGACGTAGATGCGTGTCTTGGGACGGTTCGACGACGATGCCCCCGCTTGCGCCACCGGCCGCGACGACACGTTGCGCCTTGTCGTCGCGGGCGGCGGTGCCGTCACCTCGACCGGCGGCAGGTTCTGAACGTTGGTCTCATCATCCTGCGCGGCCCCGGCAGGGCCCGCAATGACCAACCCCGACAGCAGCCCCGTCGAAACCGAGGTCATCCACAAACGACGCTTGAACCAAAGACGCGTGCCCATCCCAGCCTTCCCATCCGTGACCGCCGGCTGTTTTGATTTTTCGCCGTTTGGTCGAGACGAGTGTATTCGGCAGCAGCTCACGCGCCAGCCACAAAAGGTCGGGCGATATCCGCACCCGTTTTCCCGACGAAATCGGGAATTTTTCCCGATCAGGTCGCCGCCGTCGGCACCAGCGCCTCGACGGTCAAGCCGCCGTCGCCGGAGACGACGTTGAGCGTGCCGCCCAGCGCCAGAATCCGCTCGCGCATGCCGACAAGGCCGAAGCCCAGCTTCTGGCCCGGCTCCATGCCGCGGCCATTGTCGCTGACCCGCACCCGGGCACAGCAGCGGCCATCGCGCGTGAGCTGCTCTGCCGGCTCGATGACGACATTGACCGCGGTCGCGCCGGCATGGCGGAACACATTGGTGAGCGCCTCCTGCACGACGCGGTAGATGGTGAGGTCGGCGGTCTCTCCGGTCGCCCCGAGCCCGGACGAGATCGTGGTCTGGATCGTGACGTCGGGATGCGACTCCCGCCACAGCCGCGACAGCGATTCGAGCGCCTGGCCGAGGCCGAGTTCGGCAAGGCCGACGGGACGCAGCCGCTCCAGCACGCGGCGGGTGAACTGCTGCAGCGCGTTGATCTGCTCCAGCAAGGCGCTGCCATGCTTGCGCACCGCCTCCGCGCTCGGCGCCCGCCCGTCCGCGAGCTTCGCCAGCGCGCTGGCATGCGCGCGCAGCGAGAACAGATACGGCCCGAACTCGTCATGCAGCTCGCGCGCGATCTCCTTGCGCTCCACGTCCTGGAGCGACACCGCGCGCTCGGCAAGGCGCCGCTTGTCCTCGACCGCCTCACCGAGCGTTGCCGCAAGATGGTTGAGCTTGGTGCAGATCGCGGCGAGCTCGGGCGCGCCGCCCGGCGCGACGCGCGCCTCATAGTGCCCGCCCTCGAGCTCGGTCATCGCCTCCGCCAGCGACTGGAGCGGCGCCAGCGCCCGGCCGACCACATTCATCATCACCAGGAACAGCGCGAGCGCGATCACCGAGCCGACCTCGAGCTGGGTCACGATGCCGTCCCAGATCTCGGCGATCTCGTCGTCCGGATGCGAGGTGATCCGTAGCGAGCCGGGCCTGCCATGGATCGAGACCGGCACGCTGACCGCGGTCTGCTCGGGATGAACCAGGCTGACGAACCAGGCCGGGGGCCCGCGCGTGTCGTCATCGGCATCGGGCCGTGGCGGCGTCAGCGGGTTCCCGCCGGAATCGTGAAGCGCGATGCTGACATGGCGCAGCCGGCTGAGATCGCGCGCGATCTGGTTCAGCCTCGCATCCGGATCGGGCGCCTCGTTCAGGTCCGCCACGATCATCTCGATGAACTCGCGCGCGAGCCGGATCACGCTCTGGTCCTCGGCCTGCACCCGCGGCCCCGCCTCCGCGACCTGGCGGCCGATATTGACGGCGAGCCCCAGCGCCAGCAAAAGCGCCAGCAGCAGGTTGATGCGCGCGCGCAAGGATAGATTTTGCCACATTGGTGTCGCCTGCTACTTGCGAAGCCTCGCCCGCACCTGTCCGATGACGTTGACAGAGGCGAAGCGCCCGATATCTAATCGAAAGCGTACAGCAATCCCGGCCGGGTTGCATGAGGCGACATGAGACGCGCGTGGCTCTCCTGTCCGGTATCATGCGGCGCAAAACAGGCAGGTTCTATCACGGGGAACGTGCTGTCGCGGGGAACGCCTATGCGCATTCTGATCGTCGACGATCATCCCATCGTGGCCTCCGGCTGCCGTGCCGTGCTGGCCGACGAGGGCGAGATCGAGATCCTGGAGGCCGCGGACGCCGAAGACGGCGAGTGCGTCTTCATCGTCGAGCGCCCCGACCTCTGCGTCATCGACATCAACCTGCCGACCGTCTCCGGCTTCGAGCTGGCGCGCCGCATCCTCGAGCGCGCGCCCGAGGCCCGCATCATCATGTTCAGCATGAACGACGACCCTGCTTTCGCCGCGCGCGCGATCGAGTGCGGCGCCAAGGGCTACGTCTCAAAGACCGGCGACCCCGACGATCTCGTCGAGGCGATCCGCACCGTCGGAGGCGGCGGCACTTACCTTCCGAGCGCGATCGCACGCAGCATCGCCTTCGCGGGGCCGGCGCTGGCGCAAAGCCCACTGTCCAAGCTGAACGCGCGCGAGATGGAGATCCTGCGGCTGCTCAGCGCCGGAAAGAGCCTGTCCGAGATCGCCTGGCTGGTGCAGTCGTCCTACAAGACGGTCGCCAACACCTCGTCGATCATGCGCCAGAAGCTCGGGGTCAAGACCTCGGTCGAGCTGGTGCGGCTGGCGATCGACAGCGGCGTCGCCTGACGCGCGGGCAGCCGCCACACATTCGGTCACACAAGCGTTGCAATGTTGATGTGGTTAAGTGCCACTGGAGCTTAGGGCATGACGATTCAGACTGTCTCGACCAACAAATCCTATGGCGGCGTACAGGGCGTGTATCGCCACGCCAGCCAGGCGACCGGAACCGACATGGTGTTCTCGGTCTACGTTCCCCCGCATGCGGACGGCGCCAAGCTTCCCGTGGTCTGGTATCTGTCCGGCCTCACCTGCACGCATGCCAACGTCACCGAGAAGGGTGAATTTCGCAAAGCCTGCGCCGAGCTCGGCCTGATCTTCGTCGCGCCAGACACCTCACCGCGCGGGCCGGACGTGCCGGGCGACCCCAACAATGCCTATGATTTCGGCCTGGGCGCCGGCTTCTATGTCGACGCGACGCAAGAGCCGTTCGCACGCAACTATCGGATGTGGAGCTATGTCACCGACGAGCTGCCGAAGCTGGTCGCCGAGAACTTTCCGGTCGATGCCAGGCGGCAGTCGGTGATGGGCCATTCGATGGGCGGACACGGCGCGCTGACGGTGGCGCTGCGCAACCCGCACCGCTATCGCGCCGCCAGCGCGTTCGCGCCGATCGTGGCACCGTCGCAGGTGCCCTGGGGCATCAAGGCGCTGACCGGCTATCTCGGGCCGAACAAGGACAATTGGCGCGGCCACGACACCGTGGCGCTGATCGAGGACGGCGCGAAATTCTCGGGCTTCCTGGTCGACGTCGGCGATGCCGACAATTTCCTGAAGGAGCAGCTCAAGCCGGAGCTGCTGCAAGCCGCCTGCACCAAGGCGAGCATCCCGCTGACGCTGCGGCGGCAGGCCGGCTACGACCACAGCTATTATTTCATCTCGACCTTCATGGGCGACCATCTCAACTGGCATGCGGAGAGATTGAAGGGGTGATGTCTTCTCCCTCTCCCCGCTTGCGGGGAGTGGGTTGGGGTGAGGGGGACTCTCCGCGCGGACGGTCGCAGTTGGACTCGCGGAGACTCCCCCTCACCCGGAATTTGCTCTCGCAAATTTCGGCCTCTCCCCGAAGATCTCACGGCCTGCCGTAATTCGGCGCCAGCAACCGGTTGCGGATCAGGTAGCTCATCGTGCGCGTCCAGGATTCGTCGGTGTTGCCGCGCATGTCGGCGCTCGCCGCCGTGATCATGGCGCCGGTCTTGACGTCGCGCAGGTAGATGTTGAGGTTGATGATCAGGTTCGAGACCTTCTGCACCATGCCGGTGATCTCCAGGTCGGCGCCCAGCTGCCCGGCGAGCTTGAGGTCGCAGCCGCCGCAGGCCTGCAGATTGGCGTGACGGGCGGCGTCCCTGACCGGCGCGATGTCGAGCACCTGGAACCGGCCGGAATCAGCCAGCTCCTTGCGCAGCTGCTCGCTGATGCGATCGAGCCGTACCAGCTCCGGCTTGGAGCCGTAGAACTCGCCGGGCAGGCTGGTGTCGATCAGCTCGAAATCGAACACGGCGAGCTTCGGCGGATCGGCGAGCGCGACTGAGCCCGTCAACAGCAAAGCGGCTAAACACAGCAGCGCTCGCATGATCGTGATTCCGCGTCCTCGCGTCGCGAGGACGAAATGCGGGGTTGCATGGCCTGACAAATTGGTCATGCTTTAGCAGAGACAATTCTCCATCGGCGGTCAAGCCGGGGAGGACGTTTGGAGGAAACATGATCCGATGGTTGGTCGGCCTGATCGGCCTGGGTCTTGCTGCGACGAGCGCGTCCGCGGCCGACCCTGTCATGATCGGCGTCGGCTATCTCGGAATCGCCGGCGCCAGATCGACGCTGTCGCTGGTGGAGCAGCCCGCAGAGAATGACGGCGTCGCCGGCGCGCGCCTCGCCATCGAGGACAACAACACGACGGGAAAATTCCTCAACCAGCGTTTCACGCTGGAGGAGCGCCGCATCAGGGAAGGCGAAGATCCGGTCCAGGCTGCGACTGCGCTTGCCGAGAAAAACGGCTTCATCATCACCGACCTGCCGGCCGACGCGCTGCTGAAGGTCTCGGATGCCTTGCGCGAGCGCGGCACGCTGCTGTTCAACGCGGGGGCGATCGACGAGCGGCTGCGCGAGGCCGATTGCCGCGCCAATGTCATCCACACCGCGCCGACGCGCGCGATGCTGGCCGATGCGCTCGGCCAATATCTGGTGTGGAAGCAGTGGAAGCGCTGGCTGCTGGTGGTCGGCTCGCACGATGAGGACAAGCTGTTCGCCGATGCGTTGAGGCGCACCGCGACGCGGTTCGGCGCCAAGATCGTGCAGGAGCGCACGTTTGATGACGCCGGCGGTGCGCGCCGCACCGACTCGGGCGTGACGCTGATCCAGCGCCAGATGCCGGTATTCACGCAGCAGGCGCCGGCTTACGACGTGCTGGTCGCCGCCGACGAGAGCGAGGTGTTCGGCGCCTACCTGCCCTATCGCACCTGGGATCCGCGGCCCGTGGCGGGCTCGGCGGGCCTCGTGCCGCGTAGCTGGGACGCCGCGCAGGACCAGTGGGGCGCGATCCAGATGCAGAACCGTTTCATCAAGCTGAATTCGCGGCGCATGACGGCGCTCGACATGCAGGCCTGGACCGCGGCGCGCATGATCGGGGAAGCCACCTCGCGCACCAGTTCCGGCGACGTGAAAAAGGTCACCGATTTCATCAAGGGGCCGGACTTCTCCGTCGCCGCCTTCAAGGGCACGCGGCTGACCCTGCGTGACTGGAATCTCCAGCTGCGCCAGCCGATCCTGCTGGTCGACGGCCGCATGGTGGTGTCGGTGTCGCCGCAGGAAGGTTTTCTGCACCAGGTCTCCGAGCTCGACACGCTCGGCTATGACCGTCCGGAGAGCAAATGCAAATTGAAGTGAGGACGCAGATGTCGCGCATGTGGCGTGTTGGGCTTCTCTCCGGACTGGCGCTTGCGGCGGCGCCCGCGCATGCCTTCATCGCCTATGTCTCGAACGAGAAGAGCAACACGGTCTCGGTGATCGACACCGACAGCTGGACGGTGACCAAGACCATCAAGGTCGGCCAGCGCCCGCGCGGCATCGACTTCACCCGCGACGGCAAGTTCGTGATGGTCGCGGTCGGCGACGACGACACCATCCAGGTGATCGACGCCAAGACGCAAAGCATCGTGGACAGCCTGCCCTCCGGTCCCGACCCCGAATTGTTCGCGCAGGATGCCGCCGGCAAGATCCTCTATGTCGCCAACGAGAACGACAACACCGTGACCGTGATCGACCTCGAAAAGCGCGCCCGCCTCGGCGACATCCAGGTCGGCGTCGAGCCCGAGGGCATGACCATCAGCCCCGACGGCAAGACGCTGATCAACACGTCCGAGACGACCAACATGGCGCATTTCATCGACACCACCTCGCGCCAGATCGTCGCCAACGTGCTGGTCGACGCGCGGCCGCGCTTTGCCGAGTTCAAGCACGACGCGTCCGAATTGTGGGTGTCCTCGGAGATCGGCGGCACGGTCTCGATCATCGATCCCAGGAAGCACGAGGTGATCGGCAAGGTCACGTTCGAGATTCCGGGCCTGCGGAAAGAGGCCATCCAGCCGGTCGGCATCGGCATGACCAGGGACGACAAGACCGCCTTCGTCGCACTCGGTCCCGCCAACCGTATCGCCGTGGTCGACGTCGCCTCGCGCAAGGTGACGAAATACCTGCTGGTCGGGCAGCGGGTCTGGCACATGGCGTTCACGCCGGACGAAAAATACCTGCTCACCACCAACGGCGTGTCGAACGATGTTTCCGTGATCGACGTCGCCGCGCAAAAGGTGATCAAGACCATTCAGGTGGGCGAACTGCCCTGGGGCATCACGATCGCGCCATGACCAGTCCCGCTCCCATCGCCGAGCCACGCGAGACCGCGCCGAAGCTAGATCCGGCGGCGGTGCCGGCGCTGTCGATCGACGGCGTCAGCCATGCCTATGGCCAGCGCCGGGCGCTGATGGACGTCTCCTTCAACGTGCAGCCCGCGAGCTTCACCGCGCTGCTCGGCCTCAACGGTGCCGGCAAGAGCACGCTGTTCTCGCTCATCACGCGGCTGTTCGGCATCCAGTCCGGCCGCGTCGGCATTTTCGGTCACGACGTCAGCAAAAGCCCCGGCGAGGCGCTGCGGCTGCTCGGCGTCGTGTTTCAGCCGCGCACGCTCGATCTCGATCTGTCGCTGACGCAGAACCTGCTCTATCACGCAGCCCTGCACGGCATCAGCCGGCGCGAGGCCGCCGCGCGCAGCGCCGAGCTGCTTGGCCGCATCGGGCTCGAAGAGCGCGCCGGCAGCAAGGTGCGCGATCTCTCCGGCGGCCAGATGCGGCGGCTGGAGATCGCACGCGCGCTGCTGCACCGGCCGCGGCTGTTGCTGCTGGACGAGCCGACCGTCGGCCTCGACGTCAAGGCGCGCGCCGACATCATCAGCCACGTCCGCCAGCTCGTCACCGAGCAAGGCATCGGCGTGCTCTGGGCCACGCATCTGTTCGACGAGATCATGGCCGGGGACGATCTCGTGGTGCTGCACCAGGGCAAGGTGCTGGCGCAGGGGCCGATGAGCCGCGTCGTCACCGAAGCCGGCGCACAGGACGTCAACACCGCCTTCATGCGCCTGACCGGCGCGCAAGTGATGCCGGGAGGCGGCGCATGAGCAGCATCACCACCCGCGAGTCGCCGCGCGGCTTCTCGTTCCAGGAGTACATGACCTGCCTCACCGGCATCGTCTGGCGCGAGGGTCTGCGCTTCCTGCACCAGCGCGAACGCTTCGTCTCCGCGCTGGTGCGCCCCCTGGTGTGGCTGTTCATCTTCGCCGCCGGCTTCCGCCAGGTGCTCGGCATCTCCATCATCCCGCCCTACGAGACCTACATCCTCTACGAGGTCTATATCGCGCCGGGGCTGATGGCGATGATCCAGCTCTTCAACGGCATGCAGTCCTCGCTCTCGATGGTCTATGACCGCGAGATGGGCAATATGCGGACGCTGCTGGTGAGCCCGCTGCCGCGCGGCTTCCTGCTGTTCTGCAAGCTGCTCGCGGGCACCGCGGTGTCGCTGCTCCAGGTCTATGCGTTCCTCCTGATCGCCTGGTTCTGGGACATCACCCCGCCATCATCCGGCTACCTCACCGTGCTGCCCGCGCTGATCCTGTCCGGACTGATGCTGGGCTCGCTCGGCATGCTGATCTCCTCCGGCATCAAGCAGCTGGAAAACTTCGCCGGCGTGATGAACTTCGTGATCTTCCCGATGTTCTTTGCATCGTCGGCGCTCTACCCGCTCTGGCGGGTGCAGGAGGGCAGCCCTTATCTGTACTATCTCTGCGAGGCCAATCCGTTCACCCATGCGGTCGAGCTGATCCGTTTCGCGCTGTACGGACAGGTCAACTGGATCTCGCTGGCGGTGGTTGCGAGCTGCACAATCGTCTTCATGATCGGTGCGATTCTGGCCTATGATCCCTCGCGCGGGCTGGCGCGACGGGGCCCTGCGGGAGGCGAAGGATGAAGGTTCGGATCGTGACCATGGCCGTTCTGGCGCTCGCCGCCACGGGCGCGGCCGTGCACGCGGCCGATCCGCGCTATCCGGACTGGCCGTGCACGCAGGCGAAAGTGCCGGAGATCTCGCTCGCCGCGGTCTGGGCTGGGCCTGCGCTCGACGATGTCCAGACCAAGTGGAAGGACGATGCCAAGGTCAGCGCGCTGGTCTCAAAACTGTCGGCGCGCAAGACGCCGCTGGACGAGGCCGAGAAATCGGTGAAGGAATTCCTGGCCGGCTCCGCCACCGACAAGACCACGAACGCAAAGCTCCTCTTCGCCGGCCTGTTCGAGACCCTGAATGCCCAGCGCGCCCAGGTCATGATCGGGCTCGAACGTGTCAGCCGCAAGCAGCGCGACGCCGCCGACAAGATCCGCGAGGAGACGCTGGCGCTCCAGGCCCTCCAGGGGGTGACACCGCGCGACGAGGCCAAGGTCGAGGCGCTCAGCAACGAGCTGATCTGGAAGACGCGCATTTTCGAGGACCGCCACAAGGTGGTACGGTTCGTGTGCGAGGTTCCGACCTCGATCGACCAGCGCCTGTTCGCGCTCGGCCGCGTGATCCAGCAGGAAATGGAATAGCGTCAACCTCGCTGACGGCTCCGCAGAAGTTCCCGCGATCTCATTGCAACTATTAACCTTTGCCGCGCTATGTGCCGGAACCAAATCGCTCTAGGATGTCTTGTCGATGTGAATCTCGAAATGCCGGGAGGCCTCGATGGGAACCACCAGATTTATCCTCGCAGGCGCTGCGGTCCTCAGCATGCTCGGATCCAGCGCTTTTGCTGACGACATGACCGGAATGGTCACCAGGATCGACCGTCTCAACGGCACGATCTCGATCCAGCAGACGCAGAAGGGAACGGTCGGCGGCAGCGCAGGCGGCGCCGGCGCGCTCCAGGAGTACAAGACCAAGGACGCCGCGATGCTGGATTCCGTCCACGCCGGCGACAGGGTGAGCTACTCCGCGACCGACAATAACGGCACCGGGACGCTGACCAAGCTGCAGAAGCAGTAGTGTCACCTTCACCTCTCCCCGCTTGCGGGGAGAGGTCGGGTTGCATCGAAGATGCAATCCGGGTGAGGGGAGCCTTCGCGAGTCCGTCCAGTTGACGCCCGGAAAGCTCCACCCACATCGTCATTGCGAGCGGAGCGAAGCAATCCAGAGTCCCTCCGCGGAAACATTCTGGATTGCTTCGCTCCGCTCGCAATGACGAGGACGAGGCAAAGTGTCTCGCTCTGACACCACTCCCGCGGAGACTCCCCCTCACCCCAACCCTGTCAGCGCGAGCGAAGCTCGTCGCGCCCCCGCTTGCGGGGAGAGGGAGAACACCTTCATTGATCCGGCCGCGGCTGCGGCTGCGCTTCTTCGGTCGGCAATGCCGCGCGCTCCCAGCCGTCGGTGCCATCGGGATACCAGGCGATGTTGGAATAGCCGTACGCCAATGCACGCTTGGCGGCGTTCCAGGACATCCAGCAGTCGGCCAGGCAATAGATCACGAGCAGCGCGGCCTTGTCGCCGCGCGACGCTTGCGCGAGGCCGCGCTGCAAATAATCGTCCATAGCTGGCGGCAAATTCCCGTAGCCGGTATCCGGCAGCCACAGGCTGCCGGGAATGTTTCTGCGCGGCGCATCGCGCCAGACGGTGCCTTGGGGAAGATTCTTCGGCTTCGGCGCGCGCGGCATCACGTCGATGAACGCGCCGCTCTTCGCGCGCCAGATCGCCTCGACTTCGGCTGTGGTGAGCACGCGGGCGCCGGCAAGCGTCGCCGGCACCGGCGCGCGGTAATTGTCGGTGCGGTAGCCCTCGGGCTCGAACGGCTCCTGCTGCTGCGCCCATGCCGGCGCCGCCAGAACGGCGGCGACCAGCGTAGCGGCAACGCGCCGCCTCATGGCGCCTTCTTGGCCGTCTCCGCGCCGAGTGGCCGGTCGCTCTCGTCCAGCAAGGGCACGCCGAAGTCGAGCAGGATCTTGTTGATCTCGCCCTGGTTCTCCTGGATCAGCTTGTTGAGCTGCCGCTTCCAGTTCTGGTCGGCGGGACGCACGCCCATGCCGATGCGATAGACCAGCTTCGGACCGGTGGTTTCCTTCACCAGCGGCGTGACGTGGAGCGAGCCGGCCTTCTTGGCATAGAAGCCCGCCATCGGTCCCCATAGCACGCCGGCGTCGATCTTGCCGGCCGAGAGGTCATCGATCATCGCCTGCGCGGAATTGTCGAAGCGCGTATCGATCATCAGCGGATAGGGTTTTGCGGCGCCCATCAGGCCGGCGATCGCCATGTTGGTCGCAGGCGGCGTGCCGGCGACGATGCCGACATGCTTGCCCTTCAACTTCGGGTCCTCAAGCGTGTCGACGTCCTCGAGCCCGCTGCCGGCCTTTGCGACCAACGCATAGGTCGTGCGGTAATAGGGATTGGTGCCCTGCACGAGGTCGTCGCCTTGCGGGAAGCCCATGATGACGTCGCAGCGATGCGCGCCCAGCGTCATCCGCACGAAGCCCGTGGCCTGCGGGAAGAAGACGTAGTCGAGCTTCTTCCCGAGCTTGTCGGCGAACAACTCGGCGAGCTTGTTCTCGAACCCCTCGCCCTTCTCGTTGGAGAACGGCAGATTGCGCGGATCGGCGCAGACCCGCAGCACCTTCGGGTCGACCAGCTCGAACGAGAGATCTCCGGTCTCGCTGGTCTGCGCCATGGCGACGTCGCCCAGCGCACAGGACGCAACCAGACCCCACAGCAAGAACAACCAGCGACGATGTCGTCCGGCCTCCGTCATCGCGCTTCCTCCTCGTTTTGTTTGAATGTTATCCATGCAACGCATGACGCGCCATGTTTTGCCAAACTTTGTGCTGGCTTCCCTTTGTTACAGTGCAATGCAGCAAACCCTTTGAACTGAGGCGGAAAAGTGTCTCACATCGCTTCAAGGATCGCCGCCCTGACCCTGCTCGGGATAGCGACGCTAGCACGCACGGAAGCAGCCGAATTGCCTGTAAGCGAAGTCGCGCCGGGAATCTTCGTACACTCCGGGACCATCGCTTTGATGACGCGCGAGAACGAGGGCGACATCGCCAATGTCGGCTTCATCGTGGGCGCTGATGCGGTCGCAGTGATCGACACCGGCGGCAGCCTCCGCGAGGGCGAGGCGCTGCTGGCGGCCGTGCGGGCCCGTACTGAGAAGCCGATCCGCTACATCATCAACACCCACGGCCATCCCGACCATGTCTTCGGCAATGCGGCCTTCGTGGCGGAAGGAACCAGCTTCGTTGGCCACAGCAAGCTGCCGCAGGCCCTGGCAACGCGCGGGCCCTACTATCTCGACAATTTTAGACGCATCATGGGCGACGAGCTGATCGATCCCGTGAAGATCGTACCGCCCACCCTGCTCGTGTCGGACACGATGACGCTCGATCTTGGATCGCGCCACCTGATCTTGCGGGCCTGGCCCGCCGCACACAGCGACAGCGATCTGACGGTGTTCGACGAGACGACCAACACGCTGTTCACGGGCGACCTCGTCTTTCTCCGCCACATTCCGGTCATGGACGGCAGCATTCGCGGCTGGCTTGCCCTGCTCAAGGAGCTTGAAACGGTTCCGGCAACCCGCGTCGTTCCCGGTCACGGCCCCGTGAGCGATTGGCCTGCGGCGCTCGCCGATGAACGACGTTATCTCACGACGATGCTGTCCGACGTCCGCACACTCAACAAGAAGGGCGCGCCGATCCGAACCGCCGCGGACAAGGCAGCTGAATCGGAACGGACGCACTGGCAGCTGTTCGACGACTACAACGCCCGCAACGCAACCGCAGCATTTTCGGAAATTGAATGGGAGTAGCGGGCGCGCTACGCTATGCCACGATCAGCTTCGCGGACCCTGACTGCTTCGTCCGCACGGGACCACGACCATGACGGGATGCATACGCCGCCTGCCCCTGATCGCCCTGCTTCTCGGCATCGCCTTCGCTGTGCCGGCGCAGGCCGAAGAGGCCTACGATCCCTGGCCGGGCCTGGTGCAGGACATCTTCAGCAACCGTCCCATGAACGACGGCGCCGACGTGATCGGCATCGAGATGCCGTATCGCGCCGAGGATGCCGCCATCGTGCCGGTGACCCTGCGCAGCAAGCTCTCGCCGGGCGATGCCCGCCGCATCCGTTCGATCACGCTGGTCATCGACCGCAACCCGGCGCCGATGGCGGCGAAGTTCGAGCTCGGGCCGGATGCCAATGTCAGCGAGATCTCCACGCGCGTGCGGGTCAACAACTACACCGACGTCCACGCGGTGGCCGAGCTCAGCGACGGCCAGCTCTACGTGTCGAAGACATATGTGAAGGCCTCCGGCGGCTGCTCTGCGCCGGCGGGAAAGAATGTCGAGGAAGCGAAGAACCGGCTTGGGCAGATGCGCTACCGGCAATTCGCGCGCGAGGACGCGCCGGCGAGCCGCGTCCGCGAGGCGCAGATCATGATCGGCCATCCCAACAATTCCGGCCTGCAAATGGACCAGGTCACGCAGCTCTATATTCCCGCCTTCTTCGTCAACCAGTTGAAGCTGACGCAGGACGACAGCCCCGTTCTGTCGATGGAAGGCGGCATCTCGATCTCCGAAGATCCCAATCTGCGCTTCATCTACGTGTCGAACGGCGCGAAGCGCTTCCGCGCGGAAGCCAAGGACACGGATGGGCACGTGTTCCGCAATGAGTGGGATGTGGAGAAGCCGGGGACTTAGTCGCGAGGCTTGCGCTGACTTACCCTCTCCCCTTGTGGGAGAGGGTGGATCGCCGCGTAGCGGCGAGACGGGTGAGGGGTATGCTTCCGCGAGCGACACTCTCAAACGACTGAGCGTGAGGAGAGATACCCCTCATCCGGCGCTTCGCGCCACCTTCTCCCACAAGGGGGGAAGGGATTGCACCGTCTATGCGGCGCTAAATCAGAAACACCTCACCTCGGCCTCGGCCTGCGCCCGCCTCAAATCATTCACCGCCGAATTCGCCTGCTCCGAGGTGCGAAACTGGACGCCGAGATTGCCGCGGACCTGGGACATGCTGAGCGCGGTCTCGGCGGTGACGTAGCGCTCATAGGTGACGATCGAGGCGACCACGTCGATCGAGCAGGAACATTGCTCGATCGCGGCCCGCGTCTCGCCATTGGCCTTCATGCAGCCATAGACGTACTCCGCACGCGCCGACGTCGGATAGTCGTTGGCCTCCTCGGCGCGCGCCGTGGACACGGCCGCCACCAGCACCGCCAATGCGGCGACAATCGGTCGTAGCTGTCCCGCCAGATTCATGAGCGTCCTCCCGCTGGTTGCGACGAAAGCTATGCTATGCGTATTGTCCTGAAAAGCACTCCCTTCGAGGAAACGGCTCACAAGGTGATGAGAGCACTTGGTCGAACATTGGCGCTCGCGGTGACGCTGGCGCTGACACAGGTCGCAAGCGGCCGCGCCGCGGATACCATCCGCCTTGCGGTGCAGAAGACCGGAACATTCTCCTGGGAGCTGGCCGCGATCCGGGCCGGCGGCCTCGACAAGGACGCCGACCTGTCGCTGGAGGTCACCGAGCTTGCGAGCCCCGAAGCCGGCAAGATCGCGCTCCGCGCCGGCAGCGCCGACATCATCCTGTCGGACTGGCTGTGGGTGTCGCGCGAGCGCGCCCTCGGCGCCAAGCTCACCTTCTACCCCTATTCCAGCGCACTCGGCGCGGTAATGGTGCCCGCGGCCTCGCCGATCAAGACGCTCGCCGACCTCAAGGGCCGCAAGCTCGCCGTCGGTGGCGGCCCGATCGACAAGAGCTGGCTGCTGCTGCAGGCGCGGATGAAGCAGGACGGCATCGACCTGAAGTCGGAAGCGACCATCGTTTATGGCGCGCCGCCTTTGATCGCCGCCAAGGCGCTCGACGGCGAGATGGATGCCAGCCTCAATTTCTGGAATTTCTGCGCCCAGCTCGAGGCCAAGGGCTTTCGCCGCCTCGCCGGCATCGAGGACATCCTTCCCAAGCTGGGCGCCAAGGGAGCTGTCTCCGCGGTCGGCTATGTCTTCGACGAGAGCTGGGCGTCAAGCCATCGCGAGGCGGTGGCGCGCTTCATCGCGATGACCCGCAAGGCCAAGCAATTGCTGGTCACCTCCGACGCGGCCTGGGAGAAGATCGCGCCGCTCACCGGCACAAGCGATGCCGTCATGCTCAAGACCTACCGTGACCGTTATCGCGACGGCATTCCGCGCCGGAGCATCGCCGACGAGGAGACGGATGCGCGCGTGCTCTACCGCGTGCTGGCCGAGACCGGCGGCCGCGACCTGGTCGGGCCGGCGGCCGAGCTCGATCCCGGCACCTTCTATCACGCAGTCCCCGGAGACTGAGGTGCTGCGTCTTCTCTCGTTTTCCCTGTTCCTGGCGACCTGGTGGATCGCGGCGCTGTTCGTCGGCGGCGCAAAGCTGCCCTCCCCGCCTGCCGTGCTCAACGTCATCATCGCGGAAGCCTCGAGTGGCGCGCTGTTCCTGCATCTCGGCGCCACGCTGGCGCGCGTCGCACTCGCCTTCGTGCTGGCGATGTCGCTCGGCAGCGCCATCGGTTACCTGATGGGGCGGGTGAAACTCGCCGACCGGCTCGGCGATCCCTGGCTGATCCTGCTGCTCAACCTGCCGGCGCTGGTCGTGATCGTGCTGGCCTATATCTGGGCCGGCCTGACTGAGGCGGCCGCGATCGCCGCAATCGCCATCAACAAGCTGCCGACCGCCATCGTCACCTTGCGCGAGGGCACGCGCGCGCTCGACCGCTCGCTGGACGAGATGGCGAGCGTGTTCGCGATGCCGCGCTGGCGCGCCTTCCGCCATGTCGTGCTGCCGCAGCTTGCGCCCTATATCGCAGCCTCGGCCCGCTCCGGCTTGTCGCTGGTGTGGAAGATCGTGCTGGTCGCCGAACTCTTGGGACGGCCGAACGGCGTCGGCTTCGAGATCGGGGTCGCCTTCCAGCTGTTCGACACGCCGCGCCTGCTCGCCTACTCCCTGACATTCGCGGCCGTCGTGCTCGTGATCGAGACGGTGCTGGTGCAGCCGTTCGAGGCCCGTGCAACAAGGTGGCGACCCCGTGCGGCTTGAGGTCGACATCACAGGCAAGGCGTTCAGGAACGCGGCGGGTGGCACGCAGGACGTGCTGGCGCCGATCAAGTTCGCGCTTCAATCCGGCGAGGTCGGCGTGCTGATCGGACCCTCCGGCTGCGGCAAGAGCACGATGCTGCGTATCCTCCTCGGCCTCGACCGCGACTTTCAGGGGACCATCGCGCGGCCACCGGAGGCGCGGATCGGCATGGTGTTCCAGGAACCGCGGCTGCTGCCGTGGCGCTCGGTCGAGCAGAATGTGCGGTTGGCTGCGCCCGGCATTTCCGATGCGAAGTTGTCGGAGCTGTTCAGGATCCTGGAGCTGGAGGCCCATCGCAGCCACTTTCCCGGCGAATTGTCGCTGGGCCTTGCCCGCCGCGTCGCGCTCGCCCGCGCCTTCGCGGTCGAGCCCGACCTGCTCGTGCTCGACGAGCCCCTCGCCTCGCTCGACGACGCGCTCGCAGGCCGCCTGCGCGACGAGATCGCCACGCTGGTGGCAAGCCGCCCCGTGATGACGCTGCTCGTCACCCACAGTATCGACGACGCGATCCGCCTCGGCGACCGCCTGTTCTTCCTGTCGCCGCGGCCGGCGCGCATCGTGGCCGAGGTGCCTATCGGCATCCCGCGCGACACACGCGGCGAAGCCGAGATTGCGGCGATCAAGGCCGATCTCGCCCGACGAACTCAAGGCGACCGCGCCGAGCGAGATGTCTCATAGCCGGTCGCCCGGCGGACGTGCTAGACAGGCCGGCGGCGGAGTTGATGATGACGCGGACGGTCGCCCTCGCAACGCTTGGTCTTGCGACGCTTGGCCTCGCACTCGTCGCGATGACAGCGCGCGCGCAGGACATGATGCGTGACGTCGACCTCACCTCCCCCGCGATGGTCTCGGCCGAAATGACCAGGCCGGAGGTCGAGGCGGTGCTGGCCAAAGCGAGCGCCGCGCAGCCTGCCGATTTCACCGGCAAACGCCTGTCGGGCCTCGATCTCTCGGGGCTGGACCTGTCCAACGCGATTTTCCGCGCCGCACGGCTCAACAAGACAATACTCCGAGACGCCAGGCTCGACCGTGCGATCCTCGATCAGGCCTGGCTGCTGGATGCGGATCTTACCGGCGCAAGCCTGAAGGGCGCCAATCTGTTCGCGTCGCAAATGGCCCGCGCGCGCCTCGACGGCGCGAACCTGTCGGGAGCGCGCATCGCTGCCGACCTCACCGGCGCAAGCCTGGTCGGCGCCTCGGTCGCGGACGCGCATCTTGGCGCCGATATGCGCAACCAGTCGATGGGGCTGATGCGCGCGGTACTGAGATCCGCCAATCTGGAACGGCTGAACGCGCGCAACGCCGATTTGTCGCGCGTCGATCTTGAATTTGCCTCCCTCAAGGGAGCCGACCTGACCGGTGCGTCGCTCAAAAATGCTCAGCTCGGCGGCGCCGACCTGACCGGAGCCACCGTCACCGACACCGATTTCGATGGCGCTGATCTTACCTCAGCGAAGCTGATCGCACCGAACGGCCTTGACCGCGCCCGGAATTTCGACAAGGCAAAGAACCGCGAGCGCCTGATCAGACAATAACGGCGTCGCCTTGGGTGGACGATCTTTGGGAGGACGATTTGATGCGTTGGGGTCTGGTGTTGATCGCGTTGCTGGCGCTTGCCGGCGAAGCCGCCGCACAAAGCAAGGGCAAGGGCATCCGGCTCTGGAATCTGACCACGGAGACGATCACCGGCTTCCAGCTATCGCCGGTTGGCAAGCCCGAGTTCGGCCCTAACCAGACCTTGAACGACAAGGACAAGGAGGTCGATCACGACGAGCGGCTGCGCATCACCGGCATCGAGCCTGGCCGCTATGACGCCAAGGTCACCTTTCCCAATGCGCGCCAGTGCTTCGTCCTCGGTATCGAGATCAAGGCGGATGCTGTGTTCTCGATCGCCGACAAGGACCTGAAGGACTGCACAAAATAGGACGGCCGCGTCACGCCTTGTCGTTCGGGTGCGGATATTCGCAGCGCCACCGCACCGCCTGCCACTTCGGATGCTCGCCGACCCATTGCGCGATGTAGGGCGGCGCGGCCATCACGCATTGGCGGGGCGACCCCGCATAGTTGAACACCAGATGCTGTTCCTCGCAGGTCGCAGGCGCGAGCACCGCACACACAGTCACCACCAGGTCGATCGGGTTCATGCCGGAATCCTCTCGCGGGACGATGGAATTTAGCACGAAAGGTTACGTTTCAAGGAGAGGGAAGTTTCAAACGGGCGTGAGGGATGGATGGAACAGCCGATCTCTCTGCTGCGCGAGGTCCTGACATGCGAGGCTAGTGCTTAAGGCCTTGACGCTTCCACACCGTCATGGCCGGGCATAGCCGTCCGAAGGACGGCGTCGCTTCCGCTCGCCTATGTCCCGGCCATCCACGCCTTGCTCCCCGGCACAAAGAACGTGGATGCCCGGGACAAGCCCGGGCATGACGACCCCTGCATTAGAAATTCACCCCGAACACCAGCCGCGCCTGATGGCGCTCGAAATTGACGAGGTCGAGATTGGCGCCCGATCCGGCCGGACGGCCCCAGGCCTGCATGCTCCAGCTTAGGGTGAGGCGCGAGCGCTCGGAGAGCTGGAAATAGGCGGTCGGGCCGACGAACAGGGCCTGGCCCGAAAACTCGCCGAGGCCGATGCCCTCGTATTGCCGGAAGTAGCGCAGCTCGCCGCCGAGCAGCATGTTGGGCCGCACCCGCACGAGGCCGGCGAAGGCCGCGCCGATCGTGGAGCTTTTCTCGGACAGTCCCGCCACCTCGAAGCGCGCCCATTCCGGCTGATAGATCAGGTTGAGCGCGCCGATAGCGAAGTTCGGGATCAGTTCGCGGTCGAAGGCGAGCGTGAAGTCGGTGCCGTACATCCGCCCCTTCGCGCCGCTGGTCTCGTCGATCCGGTCGCCGTGGAGCTCGGCGGCGACGGTCAGGCCAAACGGCGCGTGCTCGCGGTCGAGCAGGCGATAGCGCAGGTCGAGCGAGGCGCCCTGGAAATTGAATTGACGGCGATCGTCGATATCGGGGACGCCGGTGATGTCGTGCAAGCTTGCGGTGCCACCGACCTCGATGCGGAAGTTCGGCAACGGCACCACCTCGATCTCGACCTCCTGCGCGAGGGCGCGATAGGTGCCGCCGCCCTTGCCGAATCGCCCCGTGGTCTGGCTCTGAAATTCGCGCTCGCCGGGGTTGCCGACATCGGTGCCGATCATGAAGCCGAAGATGTGCTCGGTATCGAAGCCCTCCTCGGCGCTGGCATATGCCGGTGCGAGCGCGATCGTGCACGCAATCGCCACCCCAAATTTGCGAGCTCCGCCGTGCATCCCGTGTCCTGAAGGCCGCACCGCGTCAAAGCGGCAGCAGCGCTGACCGAGCGCCAGCGTAACACACTGCGGCAAGAGCACGACCGAGATTTTGGACAGAGCGTGTCGAAGCCAGCCCAGGTGTGACTTTTTAGGTGTGACTTTTCAGGTATGAAGTTGCATCGACGACAAAGCGCGAGGCGCAGCCACGAGGGTGCCGAACACTACCACGGCTTCGATAGCATTCGCCACCGAAGCCGTGGCAGGTTCGTCGGTCTTACTTGCGCGCAGCGCAGGCGTACATGTTGATTTCCATGCCGACCGGCACTTCCACGATCTTCGGAGCTTTCCAAGCCATCCGGGGTCTCCCAAGGTATTGAGCGCGACATCGCGCGGGGCAAAACCTAGGGCTGCGTCAGATGCAGCGCAAGCCTGGAAATGAACGGCAGATACAGCGAACTGTCGCATTTAGCCCGCGAATTTCCCTCTCGGGCAAATCACCTTCGCTCCCAGTCAAGCACTGCCGCTCTCAGCGCAACAAGCGCAGCAGTGCGCGGCCGGCGCGCGAGTTCAATTCCTTCGCATCCAGCGTCCCGTCCTTGTCCGGATTGGCGGCATTGAAGCGCTGCTCCACCACGGACAGATATTCGTCGAGCGTGAGAGTCCCGTCGCGGTCGGGATCGGCGGCGGCGAGTTCTTTCGCCGTCAGCCGTCCGCGCAATTCGCGCGCATCCAGCGTGCCGTCGTGATCGGGATCGAGCTTTGCGAACAATGCAGTCGCGGCCTTCTTCACCTCGGCAAGGTCGAGCGTGCCGTCATTGTCGGTATCGAACATCTTGATCGCGTTGCCGGAGGCCGACCACGCCGGACCGGACAGCAGTGCAATCGTGAGCGCAAGCGCAACAGAGCGACGCGAAATCATCAAAACCTCCCTGACCAAGAGCCCCGATTCGAGCGGGATCGAAACAACATAAGTCCACAAGCAAGCCCCGGTTCAAGTCCGGAATTGCAACCTGCGCGCCGCACAACTCGCGGAACCAGACTGCCCGAACCCGGCGGCCTGCGCTCGGCACCGATTCATGCCACGGAATTTTTCCAGCGCCTGCGCACAAGTGAGAGGCGACTGTAAGGTTTCCGTCAGGTGACCGGCACCTGCCGTCTAACATATCGGCGTCTCGATTACGACTTTCGTATTGACGCGTTTTGCATTCCGGCGGAGTGTTGCTGTCGCAGCGTCAAAAGGCGCGCATATTGGGAGGAACGGATGAAACGCTTTGCGATGGCCGCGAGCCTCGTCATGCTTGCATCAACGTATGCAAGCGCCCAGACCACCGAGCAATTGGTCAAGGGTGCGACCGATACATCGAACGTTCTCAACTACGGGATGGGCTACAATCTCCAGCGCTTCTCGACCCTGAAGCAGATCAACAAGGACACCGTCAAGAACCTCGTCCCGGTCTGGAACTACTCCTTCAACGACGATCGCAGCGAGGAATCGCAGCCGCTGGTGTACCAGGGCGTGATCTACGTGACCTCGCACAACGCGACCATGGCGGTCGATGCCAAGACCGGCAAGCAGATCTGGAAGAGCAAGATCGAGTATCCCGCCGAGACGCCGCGCATCGTCTGCTGCGGCATCATCAACCGCGGCGCCGCGCTCTACGACGGCAAGGTGTTCCGCACCACCCTCGACGCCAACGTGATCGCGCTCGACGCCAAGGACGGCAAGGAGCTGTGGCGGCAGAAGGCGGCCGACATCAAGGAAGGCTATTCGATGACGGTGGCCCCGCTGGTCGCCGACGGCGTCGTCATCACCGGCATCTCCGGCGCCGAGTTCGGCACCCGCGGCTTCATCGACGGCTGGGATCCGGCGACGGGCAAGCATCTGTGGCGCACCCATTCGATCCCCTCGCCTGACGAGCCCGGTGGCGACACCTGGAAGGGCGACACCTGGAAGCTCGGCGGCGGCTCGACCTGGATCACCGGCTCCTACGATCCCGTGCTGAACACGGTCTATTGGGGCATCGGCAATCCCGGCCCGTTCAACTCGGCGGTGCGCCCCGGCGACAACCTCTACACCTGCTCCGTGCTGGCGATGGATCCCAAGACCGGCAAGATCAAGTGGCACTACCAGTTCTCGCCGAACAATCCGTTCGACTATGACAGCGTGGCCGAGATGGTCCTCGCCGACATGAATGTCGAGGGCAAGCCGACCAAGGTGCTGATGGATGCCAACCGCAACGGCTTCTTCTACGTGCTCGACCGCACCAACGGAAAGCTGCTCGCGGCCAATCCTTACGTGAAGGTGAATTGGGCAACCGGCATCGACATGAAGACAGGCCGCCCCATCGAGACCGACGTTTCGAAGGACGCGCGCGAGGGCAAGAAGGTCACCGTCTATCCCTCGATCCTCGGCGGCAAGAACTGGGAGCCGATGTCGTTCAATCCGCAGACCGGCCTTGCCTACGCCAACACGCTCGCCTTCGGCGGCAGGTACAAGACCGAGCCCGTCACCTTCAAGCAGGGCGAATGGTATCTCGGCATGGACCTCACCGATCTCTGGGAATGGGGTGACGGCCCGCGCGGTCATCTGAAGGCGATCGATCCCATGACCGGCAAGGCCAAGTGGGAAGCGCCAAGCGACATCCCGCGCTTCTCGGGCGTGCTGTCGACCGCGGGCGGCGTCGTGTTCTCGGGCGCGCTGACCGGCGAGTTCGAGGCCTTCGACGCCGACACCGGCAAGAAGCTCTGGCAGTTCCAGACCGGCTCCGGCATCGAGGGGCAGCCGGTGACGTGGCAGCAGGACGGCGTGCAGTATGTTGCCGTCACCAGCGGCTATGGCGGCGTCTACTCGCTGTTCTCCGGCGACGAGCGGCTTGCCAAGGTGCCGCCCGGCGGCTCGCTGTGGGTCTTTGCAGTCAAGCAGTAACCACGGCACGATGCTGAAGGACGTAGCTCACAAGACGGTGGCGGCCATCGCCACCGTCGCGGTGCTGACGGTCGCGCTTGCTGCGACCGTTCGTGCCGCGGACGACGCAACCGGCAATCCCGTGCAGGCGCAGATCGACCATGGCAAGTCGACCTATGCTTCAAAGTGCTCGCACTGCCACGGTCCCAACATGTTGAACTCCGGCACCATCACGCCGGACCTGCGCGCCTTTCCCGACGACAAGACGCGCTTCATCACCACCGTGAAGAACGGCAAGAACAACAAGATGCCGCCGTGGGGCGATATCCTCAGCGACGACGAGATCGGCGATCTCTGGGCCTTCATCTCGAGCCGGAGGAAGCCATGAGGCGCTGGCTAGCCGCCTGGAGCCTCGCCGCGATCCTCGCGGCCAATGCTGCGCATGCGGCCGATGATCTCTTGAATGTCTGTCTCGACGAGGACCGCCCGCCGCTGTCGGTGCATCACAAGGGCAAGCCGGACTCCGGCTTCGATGTGCTGCTGGCGCAGGCGATCGCGGAGCGGATGGGGCGACCGCTGAAGATCCAGTGGTTCGAGAGCAAGCTGGACGAGGATTCCAGCCCGCAGCTCGAGGCCAATGCGCTGCTCTCCGACGGGCGCTGCTCGCTGGTCGGCGGCTACGCGCTGACGACGGATTCCCTCGTCAAGCCAGGCATGAAGACGGCGCGCCTGCCGGATTTCGCTGGCGCCACGCGCGAGGACCGGCGGCGCCGCGTCGCACTCGGCGTGCTCGCGCCGAGCCAGCCTTACGTCTATTCGCCGATGACGGTGGTGCTCGGGCCGAAGGCGAAGGGGCGCAAGATCGCCGACATCGGCGATCTTGCCGGACTCCGCCTCGCCATCGAGAGCGGATCGCTGGGCGATGCGATCCTGATGACCTTCGACAAGGGACGCCTGATCGACAACGTCACGCATCGCGTCCCCGGCCGCGACGATCTCCTCGGCGCGCTGGCACGTGGCGACTACGACGCGACACTGATCGACCTCGGCCGCTTCGATGCCCATCGCGCCGCGCATCCGGATGCGCCGATCACCGCGTCCGGCTACTATTATCCGATCGGCGCCAATCGCGGCTATGTCGGGCTCGCCGGCGATCCCGCATTGATCGACGCCGTCAACAAGGCGCTGACCGAGCTCGCCGCTGAAGGCAAGATCGCCGAATTCGGCAAGCAGGCCGGCCTCACCTATTTGCCGCCGCGCGAGCCCGCGATCCTCGGCGATGTCTGGATGAAGATCATTCAGCGGTGACGCCTGTTCAGCGAGAGCGGTCGCGCCTCGTTCTCTGCCGTCATGCCCCGCGAAGGCGGGGCATCCAGTACGCCGCCACCCATCGGTCCGAACACAACCGTCTCGGAGTACTGGATCGCCCGGTCAAGCCGGGCGATGACAGCGAGAATGTGGCGAGACTGTCGTCCCACGCCAAAGCACTGATTTCGTTTCCGTGTTATGTGTCGTGCTTCATTTCGACGCGCTGGTGTCATCGTGAACTCCCCGACCATCCCGTCTGCGACCGGTCTGCGCGCCGCCGTCTCCCGGGAAATCAAGACCGGCGAGCTGCTGCGCGCGTTGATCGTCGTCGGTCCGATGGTGGCCGCCTATTTCATCGCGCGCGAGACGGCGCTGCTGAACCTGGGGCTGGTCGCGGTCTCGTTGCTCATTCCCGCGCTGAGGCTGCACCTGCCGCCAAAAGTGATCGCGTGGCACTATCTCGCGATCCTCGTCACCTTTGCCGCGCTTTTCCTTGCAGCGCCCGTCAAACCGCTATTCGTGGTGCTGACGGCGCTTGCCGGCTTCCTTGCAGTGGCGGTGACGCGCAATGGTGAACATTTCCGCACGCTCGGCAATTGGGTGTTTATCCCCGCCGTCTATCTCGCCTGCGAGGTGCGGGAGGGCGTCAGCGCCTCGGAGGCCCTCCGCCATGCCGGCGTGATCATCGTCTCCTCTCCGATCGCACTGGCGCTCGTCTGCGCGATCCAGGTTTACGACCAGCGGCGACGTGACGCTGGCGCGGCGACCTCGTTCGGACCGCCCGCGGCCGAATGGTTTCTGCCCGCGGCGGCGACCGCCATGGCGGTGTTCGCCGCGGCGGCGCTGGTCGAGATCCTCGACCTTGCGCAGGGGCAATGGGTGATGTGGTCGGCTGCAAGCGTCGTGGTCGGCGATCTCTCGGCGTCCACTGGCAAGCTGAAGCAGCGGGCGATCGGCGCGCTCGTCGGCGTGCCACTCGGCTTCCTCGCCGGAATCGTGCTGCCGCAAAGCCGGATCGGCTATGCACTCGCGGTGCTCGCAGCCACCCTCACGCTGATCTCCTTCTCCCGCTACATCGTCGGCTTCGGCCTGCGCTGCTTCTTCATTGCGCTCGCCGCGTCCTTTGCCGGCGGCGCCAGCGGCATTGCGGAGGAGCGCATCGTCAACGTGCTGATCGGCGGCACGTTCGGCCTCGTTGCGGTGGCCCTGACCGAGATCGTCTGGCTGCGCGTCATACGGAAGGCCCGATCGTCCGGGTGACGCGAGGACCGGCGACATTCGAATGCGCCAATCTGTCTCGCCTGTCGCCCATGGCAGCGGCGGCACGATGCAGTACTTTCGGCAAAAATCCGGGAGAGAATCATGTCCGAAAAACTCGATCGCCGCCATTTCATCGCCGCCGGTACCAGCGCACTCGCGATGCCTTTCGTCTCGCGCAGCGCCTCCGCACAAGCTGCGTGGCCGTCGCGGCAGATCCGCATGATTTGCAGCTATCCCGCCGGCGGACAGACCGACCTCCTCGCGCGCGCCTATGGCGAATTCATCTCCAAGCAGGTCGGCAAGACCGTCGTCGTCGAGAACAAGCCCGGCGCCTCCGGCGCGATCGGCACGGCTGAGGTCGCCCGCGCCGAGCCCGACGGCCACACCGTGCTGTGCTCGATCTCGACCACCTACATCATGAACCGGGTGGTGATGAAGAATCCGGGCTACGACATGGACAAGGATCTGGCGCTCGTCAGCGTCATTCCCGGTGCCGGCCTCCTGCTGGTCGCGAACCCCAAGACCGGCGTCAAGACGCTGGAGGATTTCGTCGCGTTCGCGCGCAAGAGCGGCAAGGTCAACTTCGGCACCTACAGTGCGGGCTCGGCCCCACACATGACGATCAACGAGCTCAACAAGCAGTATGGCCTCAACATCGAGCCGGTCCATTACCGCGGCGAAGCGCCGATGTGGACGGGCATGCTGGAAGGCACGCTCGATGCCGCGATGGGCAGTTACACGGCCGCGCAATCCGTCCTGCAAAGCGACCGCGGCACCGTCTTCGCGGTGCATTCGAAGAAGGTCGACGCGATTCCCGCGATCAAGACCCTCCCCGAGCAGGGAGCGACGTCGAAATTCTTTACCGTCAGCGGATTCTCCGGCTGGGCGGTGCCGAAGGCGACGCCGCAGCCGGTCGTCGACCGCCTGGCCGAGCTCTGCGTCGCCGCCAACAGCGACCCCAAGGTGAAGGAGGTTCTCGCGACCTTCGTGCTCGAACCGGCGATCGGCTTCAAGGAGAGCAACGCCCTTTATCAGCGCGAGCTGCCGATCTGGATCGAGAGCGCGCAGTCGCTCGGCCTCGAGCCGGCCTGAACCTTCGAGGCATGACGCAGCGGGCGAGCATCCGCTGTGCGGCCCGGCGTCCGACCAAAGCCTAGTGTCGGAAGCGCATTTTCCCGCTATGATTGTGCGCGCTGCCGGAAGCCCTCACCGGGGCCGACAAGAAGGGCCGATCGTATGACACCGGATGGAGTCGCAGTTGGCGTTATGGTCATCCTGCTCTTTCCGATGGGCTATTTCACCCTGGCCTCGCCCGCCTTCCTGCTGGTGAAGCTCGATATCCAGCCCGTCGCCCAGCTATTGCGTGGGATGTTCAACGCTCACTTTCTGGTCATGCGCGTTGCCGGCGTGATCGGGGCGCTGGCTTTCCTGCTCGACGGTCGCCTGATCGCCGCGATGGGCGTTGGCCTGATCGCAGCCTTGGCCATCTGGGGGCGCCGCTGGTTCATGCAACGGATCGACGACCAGCTCCGCGCGAGGGACGCGGGCGACGCTGAAGCCCCGCACCGGCTGCGCCGGCTGCATTGGAGCGGAATGCTGGGCAACGCGGTGCTGCTCGTCGCTCTCGTGACCAGCATTCCCTACGTCGCCATATCGGCCTGAGAGATATCGCCGCGCGGCCTGCGTCGGCTGCGGCGCTCGCCTAATGCTCGTTCGCGGCCGCGGTGCCGTGCTGCGCCTTGTGGATCGAGGACGGCACCACGCCAAAATATTTCCGGAACACCCGGCTGAAATGCGACGAGCTAGAGAAGCCCCAGGAGAAAGCGACGTCGGTGATGGTCTTGCCGGCGTGGGCCTCGAGCTCCTGGCGACAGTTCTGCAAGCGCGCCTGCCAGATGTAATCGCTCACCGTGGTGCCGCGTTCGGAGAACAGCATGTGCAGATAACGCTTGGAGCAGCCGAGCTCGGCGGAGATCTGGTCGATGCACAGATCCGGATCGCGCAGGTGCTCGCGGATGAAGAACTGCGCGCGCACATACATCGCTTCGGGCCCGACCCGATCGAACATCGTGTCGGCTTCGCGCAGCGGCAGCAGCAAGAGGTCGATCAGCGAATCGGCGACGCCGACCGCGCTGTTCGCCGACAGCTTGGCCGCCTCGTCGAAGGTCGCGTGGACGAAATCGTGGGCGATCCGTCCCGTACCCGTCTTCGCCGACAATTTGCAGGCCGGCATCCGCTGCGATGGGAAGCCGCGGTCGCGCAGCAGCGCCTTCGGCACGATCACCACGTCGTGACGCGTGAAGGCGGGGCTGATGATCGAATGCGGGCAGGAGACGTCATAGGCGATGATGTCGCCCGGATTCAATTCGATGTGGCGGCCTTCCTGCTCGAAATAGGACACGCCGTAGGTCTGGAAGTGGATCTTGATGTACGGGTGCTCGTTGGCCTTGGCGCGCGCGAGCGTGTGCGCGATGCGATGCTGGCTGACCTCGATCTGGCACAGCTTCAGGCGGGAGACCGAGGTGTAGTCGATGCGGCCTTCGAGCGAGGAGGCCTCCAGCGGATCGACGTCGAAATGCCCACACAGGCTGGTCAGCCCGTCGATCCAGCTCTGGATCTGGCGCTTCGGCGTCATTCCAGTCGTCGAGAGCGTATGAATTGTGTCGGACATTAATCCAGCCACTGGTTTGATTCGGAAATTCGACGCGAATCGCGACCAGCGCTGCCGGAGCCCTCAGCCGAGATTGCGTGACGTTCACCTCGAATTTGAGCGGTCTTTTGCAACGAGCGCCATCGTTTCATTGCCACCCTTGAACGTTAATCCTCCGCCTTAGTTGCAGCGCCGTCAAGGGGAACCTGAGCGCTGAACGTGATCCCGACGCGGTGCGGAAGCCGCTGAATTCGCTACTGCAAAATCAAAATCTTCGCGTCCGTGCGCTGTCAAGCAAACCGGCTTCTCTCTTGGGCAAGTTTCCCGTTGACGAAGTCGTTAGGGATTGCGGCAGGAACAAAAAGAACGGGCCGCTCCTGCACGTGGACCCGTGGCTCTCATCAGGAGGAGGAAACACCGCACCATCGTTTCTGGTCCCAATCGCGACCGCCCTGCACGAGCAGACGCCGGACGAGAAGCCCGGTGAATGAGCAACGCTTCGGAAACAATAAACGATACCAACGGAGGAAATGACTATGCGCAAGGTGCTACTGGCGACCTATCTTGGCTCCGCCGCGGCTCTCGCCGTCGGCAGCGCTTCAGCCAATGACGAGCTGATCAAGATGTCGCAGAACCCGAAAGACTGGGTGATGCCGGCGGGCGACTACGCCAATACCCGGTATTCCAAGCTGAACCAGATCAACGCACAAAACGTGGGCAAGCTCCAGGTCGCCTGGACCTTCTCGACCGGCGTGCTGCGCGGCCATGAAGGCGGACCGCTGATCATCGGCAACATGATGTACGTCCACACCCCGTTCCCGAACAAGGTCTACGCTATTGACCTTTCAAACGAGAACAAGATCGTCTGGAAGTACGAGCCGAAGCAGGATCCGAACGTCATCCCGGTGATGTGCTGCGACACGGTCAACCGCGGCCTGTCCTATGGCGACGGCAAGATCATCCTGCATCAGGCCGACACCAACCTCGTCGCGCTCGACGCCAAGACCGGCCAGGTGGCGTGGTCGGCGACGAACGGCGATCCGAGCAAGGGCCAGACCGGCACCTCGGCGGCGCTGGTCGTCAAGGACAAGGTCCTGGTCGGCATCTCCGGCGGCGAATTCGGCGTGCAGTGCCACGTCACCGCTTACGATCTCAAGAGCGGCAAGCAGGTCTGGCGCGCCTTCTCCGAAGGTCCGGACGACCAGATCAAGGTCGACCCGGCCAAGACGACGTCGCTCGGCAAGCCGGTTGGAGCCGACTCCTCGCTGAAGACCTGGCAAGGCGATCAGTGGAAGATCGGCGGCGGCTGCACCTGGGGCTGGATGTCCTACGATCCGGCTCTGAACCTCGTCTATTACGGGTCGGGCAACCCCTCGACCTGGAATCCGAAGCAGCGTCCGGGCGACAACAAGTGGTCGATGACCATCTTCGCTCGCGACGCGGATTCCGGCAACGCCAAGTGGGTCTATCAGATGACGCCCCATGACGAGTGGGACTATGACGGCGTCAACGAGATGATCCTCTCGGATCAGCAGATCAACGGCCAGCCGCGCAAGCTGCTGACCCATTTCGACCGCAACGGCCTCGCCTACACGATGGACCGTGAGAACGGCGAACTGCTGGTTGCCGAAAAGTACGATCCGAAGGTGAACTGGACCTCCGGCGTCGACATGGACAAGAACTCGCCGACCTATGGCCGTCCGAAGGTGCTCGACGCAGCTTCGACCGACAAGGCCGGCGAAGACCACAACGTGAAGGGCATCTGCCCGGCCGCGCTCGGCACCAAGGACGAGCAGCCGGCAGCCTACTCGCCGGACACGCAGCTGTTCTACGTTCCGACCAACCACGTCTGCATGGACTACGAGCCGTTCAAGGTGAGCTACACCGCGGGCCAGCCCTATGTGGGTGCGACGCTCTCGATGTATCCGCCGCAGGGTGAAAGCCACATGGGCAACTTCATCGCCTGGGACGGCAAGACCGGCAAGATCGTCTGGTCGAACAAGGAGCAGTTCTCGGTCTGGTCGGGTGCGCTCGCAACCGCCGGCGGCGTGGTGTTCTACGGCACGCTCGAAGGCTACCTGAAGGCGGTCGACGCCAAGTCCGGCAAGGAGCTCTACAAGTTCAAGACTCCCTCCGGCATCATCGGCAACGTCACGACCTATGAGAACGGCGGCAAGCAGTATGTCGCAGTGCTCTCCGGCGTGGGCGGCTGGGCCGGCATCGGTCTGGCAGCTGGTCTGACCGATCCGACCGCCGGTCTCGGCGCAGTCGGTGGCTACGCGGCTCTCAGCAACTACACGGCACTCGGCGGTACGCTGACCGTGTTCTCGCTGCCGGCGGCGAACTAGCCTCACCTTCGTGTCGCTCCGGCGCGTGGATCAACTCCACGCGCCGGCTCGTCTCCACCTGATGCCTTCGAGGATAATCTCTTGCGTAAAATCTGCTTTGTCATTGCTGCGATAATCTTCGTAACCTCGGGGGGAATTGCTGTTGCGGACGGTCCGGGCGACCCGACCGCGGTCAAGAAGGAAGACGACGGAAAGTGGCTCGATAAGGAAGGAAACCCGACCTACAAGATTTCGGCCGACGGCACCGTGGACTGGTTCACCTATTCCGGATATCGCCGCTATCACTCCGACTGCCACGTCTGCCATGGCCCCGACGGCATGGGATCCACCTACGCACCGGCGTTGAAGGATTCGGTCAAGAGCATGAGCTATGGCGACTTCCTCGGCGTCGTCGCCTCCGGTCGCAAGAACATCTCGACAGCGCAGGAGAACGTCATGCCTGCCTTCGGCGACAACCCGAACGTCGCCTGCTACATGGACGATCTCTATGTCTATCTGCGCGCCCGCTCCGACGAGGCCTGGGGCCGGCAGCGTCCCTCCAAGAAGGAGGAGAAGAACGAGACCTACACCAAGGCGGAAGACGCCTGCATGGGCAAGAAATGAACGCTACGAGGACTGCCGAGACTACTTCTTGGCGTCCTGCGAGAATCTGAGGAGTTTACGATGAAGACACGTGCCGCCGTCGCTTTCGAAGCGAAGAAGCCGCTTGAGATCGTCGAGGTCGATCTGGAAGGACCGAAGGCCGGCGAGGTCCTGGTCGAGATCAAGGCGACGGGCATCTGCCATACCGACGCCTACACGCTCGACGGCTTCGACAGCGAGGGAATCTTCCCATCGATCCTGGGCCATGAGGGCGCCGGCATCATCCGCGAGATCGGCCCTGGCGTGACCTCGGTGAAGCCGGGCGACCACGTCATCCCGCTCTACACGCCGGAATGCCGGCAGTGCAAAAGCTGCCTGAGCCAGAAGACCAATCTCTGCACCGCGATCCGCGCGACGCAGGGCAAGGGCGTGATGCCCGATGGCACCAGCCGCTTCTCCTACAAGGGCAAGCCGATCTACCACTACATGGGCTGCTCGACCTTCTCGAACTTCACCGTGCTGCCGGAGATCGCCGTCGCCAAGATCCGCGAGGACGCGCCGTTCGACAAGAGTTGCTACATCGGCTGCGGCGTCACCACCGGCGTCGGCGCCGTCGTCAACACCGCCAAGGTCGAGCCGGGCGCCAACGTGGTCGTGTTCGGCCTCGGCGGCATCGGATTGAACGTGATCCAGGGCGCCAAGATGGCCGGCGCCGACAAGATCATCGGCGTCGACGTCAACGATTCCAAGGAAGATTGGGGCCGCCGGTTCGGCATGACCCACTTCGTCAACCCGAAGAAGATCACCGGCGACATCGTCCCGCATCTCGTCAACCTCACCGACGGCGGTGCCGACTACACCTTCGACTGCACCGGCAACACCACCGTGATGCGCCAGGCGCTGGAAGCCTGCCATCGCGGCTGGGGCACCTCGATCATCATCGGCGTCGCCGAAGCCGGCAAGGAGATCGCCACCCGCCCGTTCCAGCTCGTCACCGGCCGCAACTGGCGCGGCACGGCCTTCGGCGGCGCGCGCGGCCGCACCGACGTGCCGAAGATCGTCGACTGGTACATGAACGGAAAGATCCAGATCGATCCGATGATCACCCACGTGCTCAAGCTCGAAGAGATCAACAAGGGCTTTGACCTCATGCATGAGGGCAAATCCATCCGTTCCGTCGTCGTCTACTAGCTCACCGCCATCACCCCAAGGAGGATCGACCCATGACTGTTGCACTCCACCCATCGATCGACAACGGCCTCAAACAGGGCAGCGGCAGCTTCGCCGGTGGCACGCTCGCCTGCAAATGCAAGGACCATCAGGTCAAGGTCGGCATCAAGGGCGACGTCGCCCACAACCACGCCTGTGGCTGCACCAAGTGCTGGAAGCCGCAGGGCGCGACGTTCTCCGTCGTGGCCGTGGTGCCGCGCCAGAACGTCACCGTGCTCGAGAACGGCGACAAGCTCCAGATTGTCGACGCCTCCGCGGTGATCCAGCGTCACGCCTGCAAGGCCTGCGGCACGCACATGTACGGCCGCATCGAGAACAAGAACCATCCGTTCTATGGCCTCGACTTCATCCATCCCGAACTGTTCCAGGAGCAGGGCTCGCAGGCGCCGCAATTCGCCGCCTTCGTCTCCTCGGTGATCGAATCCGGCGTGAAGCCGGAGCAGATGGCCGGCATCCGTTCGCGGCTGAAGGAAATCGGGCTCGAGCCCTACGACTGCCTGTCGCCGGCGCTGATGGACGCGATCGCGACCCACGTGGCGAAAGCCAAAGCAGCCTGACGAAGGCCGCCTGAACGAGGCGGCCCGAGCAGGGCCGCCAGACCCACGCCACGTCCGCTCGCTGGTCCCGACCAGCACCAGCGAGCCGGACGGAGGTGGCTTCCCACGATCGCAGCGAAGCCGCCGCTTCTGCACTCTGCTTCTACGAGGGCTATGCGCTCCCTCAGTCCTGGTCTCTGAATGACTGCGCAGTGCCGCCCGCTTCCCGCTTGAAGCCCGCGGTACCTGCGTTTCTCCCTCCCTCGACTGAGGCATCCTGCTTCGTCCGTACAGTCTTTCTGGCGGACGAAGCTTTTTTATTGCGACCTGCTTTGCAGTTGCACAATGCGCGCGGCGCAATGCCGCGCCCTGCTTTTGACAAACCCCAGATGCAATCTCTGCATGCTGAGAACACCCGGCTGTGAACGCCGGGGCCGGCCGATCGCTGCTGCGATCGCGCCGTGACGATGCCGCGCGAAGTTCAATCAAACAAGAACAAAACGGGAGGTATCGAGCACATCCAGACATCGCTAGGCGTTCCTGCCTCCCTCCGGGATTTGCCCGCGCGGGATGACGGCGGGACGTTGCGACGACGCACGAGCCCCGCCGGCGCATGCCGGCGTATTTCAATTCATGCTTATGAAGAGCGAGGGACGATCATGATCAAGGTGAAGATCAACGGCCAGGAACAGAGCTGGGACGGCGACCCGAATCTCCCGCTACTCTGGTTCCTGCGCGACGAGGCCGGGCTGACCGGGACCAAGTTCGGCTGTGGCCAGGCCCTGTGCGGCGCCTGCACCGTCATCGTCGACAAGGAGGCGGTGCGCTCCTGCATCACGTCGGTCAACGACGTCGCCGGACGCGAGGTCACGACGATCGAGGGATTGCATCCGAACGGCGATCACCCGGTTCAAAAAGCCTGGCGCCAGGTCAACGTGCCCCAATGCGGCTTCTGCCAGGCCGGCCAGATCATGCAGGCCGCAGCGCTCTTGATGGACAACCCGAAGCCCTCGCACGACCAGATCCGCGAGGCCATGTCCGGCAACATCTGCCGCTGCGGCTGCTACCAGCGCATCGAGAACGCGGTCCATCTCGCATCCACGGGAGTGTGACATGAATTTCATCGACAATCCCCGGAAGCTCCACAGCTTCGAAAAGAACATCCGTGTCGAGAAGGTCTCGCGCCGCAGCATCCTGAAGGGGCTCGGCATCACCGGCGGCTTCGTGCTCGCCGCGCCCGTGATGTCGCGCCAGGCGTTTGCCTATGAGACCGGCGCCGGAAAGATGCCGCACGGCGTCGTGGTCGATCCGCGCGTGTTCGTCGCGGTCGCGCCCGACGGCATCGTCAGCATCGTCGCCCACCGCTCCGAGATGGGCACCGGCGTGCGCACCAGCCTGCCGCTGATCGTGGCCGAGGAGATGGAGGCCGACTGGTCCAGGGTCAAGGTGCAGCAGGCCCATGGCGACGAGGTCAAGTTCGGCAACCAGGACACCGACGGCTCCCGCAGCACGCGGCATTACCTGATCCCGATGCGCCAGATCGGCGCTGCCGCCCGCACCATGCTGGAGCAGGCCGCCGCCAAGCGCTGGGGCGTACCCGCAACCGAGGTGAAGGCCGTCAATCACGAGGTCGTCCACAGCGCCAGCGGACGCAAGCTCGGCTTCGGCGAGCTCGCCGCCGACGCCGCCAAGGAATCGGTGCCGAGCATCGAAGGCCTCAAGCTGAAGGACCCCAAGGACTTCCGCTACCTGACCAAGGGCCAGATCGGCATCGTCGATCTCCACGACATCACCACCGGCAAGGCGCAATACGGCGCCGACGTACGCCTGCCGGGGATGAAATATGCCGTGATCGCGCGCCCGCCGGTGACCGGCGGCAAGCTTACCTCGTTCGATCCGGACGCGGCGTTGAAGGTGCCCGGCGTCGAGAAGGTGATGCAGGCGCGCGGCTGGCCGTGGCCGTCGAAATTCCAGCCGCTCGGCGGCGTCGCGGTGATCGCGCGCAACACCGGCGCGGCGATCAAGGGCCGCGACGCGCTGAAACTGGTCTGGGACGACGGCGCCAACGGCAAATACGACTCCGTCGCCTACCGCAAGGAACTCGAGGAGGCCTCGCGCAAGCCCGGCCTCGTCGTGCGCAAGGAGGGCGATGCGGACGCCGCCCTGAAAGGCGCCGACAAGGTGATCGTCGGCGAGTACTACGTCCCGCATCTCGCCCATGTCGCCATGGAACCGCCGGTGGCGGTCGCCGACGTCAAGGGCGACAAGGCGGAGATCTGGGCGCCGGTGCAGAGCCCGGGCGGCACCCGCGAGGACGTCGCCAAGACTCTCGGCATCCCCGAGGAGAACGTCACCGTCAATGTCACGCTGCTCGGCGGCGGTTTCGGCCGCAAGTCGAAATGCGATTATGCGCTCGAAGCCGCGCTGCTATCGAAGGAGCTCGGCGCGCCGGTGAAGGTGCAGTGGACGCGGGAGGACGACATCCACAACGGCTTCCTGCACACCGTCTCGGTCGAGCGGATCGAGGCCGGCCTCGACAAGAGCGGCAAGGTGATCGCCTGGCGCCACCGCAGCGTGGCGCCCAGCATCGCCTCGACCTTTGCGGCCGGCACGGTGCACCAGGCGCCCTTCGAGCTCGGCATGGGCCTCGTCGACATGCCGTTCGAGATCGCCAACATCTCCTGCGAGAACCCGGAGGCTGCGGCGTTCACCCGCATCGGCTGGTTCCGCTCGGTGTCGAACATCCCGCGGGCCTTCGCGGTGCAGTCGATGGTCGGCGAGATCGCGAACGCGACCGGCCGCGACCAGAAGGAGACGCTGCTCGCGCTGATCGGCAGCCCGCGGATCGTCAAGCCCGCGGTGAAGGATCTGTGGAACTATGGCGAGCCCCTGGACAGCTACCCGATCGACACCGCGCGCCTGCGCAAGGTGGTCGAGCTGGTGGCCGAGAAGGGCGAATGGGGCCGTCAGGTGCCGAAGGGCCACGGTCTCGGCATCGCGGTACACCGCAGCTTCGTCAGCTACATCGCGACCATCGTCGAGGTGGCCGTCGACGACAAGGGCAAGCTGACGGTGCCGCGGGTCGACACCGCGATCGACTGCGGCACCTATGTCAACCCCGAGCGCATCGCCTCGCAGATCGAGGGCGCGGCGATCATGGGCCTCAGCCTCGCCAAATATGGCGAGATCACCTTCAAGGACGGCAAGGTGCAGCAGAAGAACTTTGACGACTTCCAGCTCGTCAGGATCGACGAGTCTCCCTTGGTGACCAACGTCTACATCGTGCCGCCCGCGTCAGGCACGCCACCGAGCGGCGTCGGCGAGCCCGGCGTTCCGCCGTTCGCACCGGCGCTGATGAATGCCATCTTCGCCGCGACCGGAAAACGCATCCGCGCGCTGCCGATCGGCAAGCAATTGGAGGCGTGAGCGCATGGATGCGCGATTGCGCGGAGATCGTGCTCAAGCAAGAAGGCGCGCGATAGAGGTCTATCGCGCTTAGGAACATCAGGCGGCCTTGCGCCGTTTGCATCGATCTGACTGGAGCAGATCGATGATCAACATCACGAAGGCGCTCGCAGTCTCGTTGCTGTCGGGCGCCTTTCTTTTGACCGCCGGCGGCGCCTTCGCCCAGAGCAACACGACGTCGCCGACCACGGCCACCCGCCCCACCGCGCCGGACCAGAGCTCACCGCCCAATACCACCGCCCCGCCCGCCTCGACCACCCAGACCACCGGGCAGAGCAGCACCGATCCAAAGGTTCAGGAGATGAACCAGAAGGAAAGGGACAAGGTGGATCGCCAGGGGAAGTAGTCGGCTCGCGTCTGCACATCGATGTGCCCTCTCCCCTTGCGGGAGAGGGCGGCGACGCCAGTTGCTACAACCTCGCTTGGGTGAGGGGTCTGTCTCCGCGAATCTCTCACATTATGATGCGCGGATAGAACCCCTCATCCGTCGCGCGCAAAGCGCGCGCCACCTTCTCCCACAAGGGGAGAAGGGAAGACGCCCACGCAAAATGCGGCGGACGTTTCCGTCCGCCGCATTCGCCACCCCCCTTGCTGCTCCGCTTCTTTCGATCCGCCCGCGGAGCTATTTCTTCAGCGCGAACACCCAGACCACGCCGCCCTGCGGCACGTTGGCCTCGATGCCGATGTTGTTGGTCACGAGCGCATCCTGGATCCGCTGCGCGTCCACACCCCATCCCGACTGGATCGCGATGTATTGGGTGCCGTCGATCTCATAGGACACCGGCATGCCCATGATGCCGGAGTTGGTCTTCTGCTCCCACAACAGCTCGCCGGTCTTGGCGTTGAAGGCGCGGAAGTTGCGATCGTTGGTGCCGCCGGCAAAGATGAGATCGCCCGCGGTCGCCGTCACCGAGCCGAACAGCTGCGACTTCGGGAAGTTGTGCTGCCACACCTTCTTGCCGGTGACGGGATCCCAGGCCTGCAGCTCGCCAAAATGATCCGCTCCCGGCTTTGTCTTCAGCCCAATGTCTTCCGGCTTGGTGCCGAGCCAGAGCTCGCCCGGCTTGAGTGCGACCTTCTCGCCGGTGAAGCCGCCGCAGAAGTTCTCGTTGGCGGGCACGTAGACCAGGCCGGTCTTCTGGCTGTAGGCCGCCGACGGCCAGTCCTTGCCGCCCCACAGCGACGGACAGAACTCCACGCGCTTGCCAATCACCGGCTTGTGCGCGGGATCGACGATCGGCTTGCCGGTTTCGGCATCGATGCCCTTCCAGACGTCGGTGGAGACGAACGGCCAGCCTGCCACGTAGTTGATCTTGGTCGGCGTGCGCTCGAGCACCCAGAAGATCGCGTCGCGCCCCGGATGGACCAGGCTCTTGATGTTGCGGCCGTCGCGTTGCAGGTCGATCAGCATCGGCGCTTCGACCTCGTCCCAGTCCCAGGAATCGTTCTGGTGGTACTGGTGAAAGGTCTTGATCTTGCCGTTGTTCGGATCGAGCGCAAGCACCGACGAGGTGTAGAGATTGTCGCCGGGATGGGTCTCGCCCGGCCACGGCGCCGCGTTGCCGACGCCCCAATAGATCGTCTTGGTGTCCTTGTCGTAATTGCCGGTCATCCAGGCCGAACCGCCGCCGTTCTTCCAGTCGTCGCCCTGCCAGGTGTCGTGACCGGGCTCGCCTTCGCCGGGAATGGTGTAGGTCCGCCACAGCTCCTTGCCGTCCTTGGCGTCATAGGCGGCGACATAGCCGCGCACGCCGAACTCGCCGCCGGAGCCGCCGACGATGACCTTGCCGTCGACGATCAGCGGCATCAGGGTCATGTACTGGCCCTTCTTGTAGTCCTGCACCTTGGTGTCCCACACCACCTTGCCGGTCTTGGCGTCGAGCGCGACGACATGATCGTCGGTGGTGGCGAGATAGAGCTTGTCCTCCCAGAGGCCGACGCCGCGGCTGGTCGGATGCAGCTGGAACAGATCGTCGGGGAGCTGCCGCTTGTAGCGCCAGTATTCGTCGCCGGTTTTCGCGTTCAACGCGATCACCTGCCCCATCGGGGTCGCCACGAACATCACGCCATTGTTGACGATCGGCGGCGCCTCGTGGCCTTCGACGACGCCTGTCGCAAACGTCCAGACCGGCGTGAGACCCTTCACGTTCGAGGTGTTGATCTGGTCGAGCGGGCTGTAGCCCTGCCCGTCATAGGTGCGCCGATAGAGCATCCAGTTGCTCGGTTCCGGATTCTCCAGGCGCTGCGCGGTGACCGGAGAATAATTCTCGATCGGGCCAGACACGGCGGCGGTCGAGGCAAGACAGGTGAAGGCGACGAAGCCGGACAGTAACCATTGCTTCCTGGTCATGGACGTTCCCCTTTTTCATCCGTTTGAATTCTTGCGTTGAATTCTTGTCGTTCGTCCCGTCGTCCGCCCATCGGCGGATGCGGCCTCTCGTGACGCGGGCATGACCCGCCACCGTCCATCATCCTGGCTGCGCGCCACCTACCTTTCCGACGAAGTTTCCGGCGACGCTGAGCGAACCGTCAGCGAACGCCAGCGGCAGCGCCGCGAGCCGTCGCGGTGCCGGCCCGAACACGACCTGCGCGCCCGCGCGAGGATCGTATTCGGAGTTGTGGCACATGCACTTGAGCACCTCCTTGTCGCCGACGTCGCTCTTCACCCAGGCGGTGACGGGACAGCCGGCATGGGAGCAGATCGCCGAATAGGCGATGATGCCGTCGACGGCGCGCGCGCGGGTCGGCTCGTCGAGCTCGGTGGGATCGAGCCGGATGAGCAGGATCTCGTTGAGCCGCGAGGCGCTGCGCACGACCGAGGTCTTGGGATCCTTCGGCCAGGCATGCACCGGCGGCCCGCCGGCCGGCAGGTCGGCCGCGGTGATCAGCTTGCCCTCCTGGTCACCTTCGGAGAAGACGAGCACATCGCCCTTCTGTGGCCGTTCGTCGGAGCCGGGCGGGTCCTCGCCTGCGCGCGCCGATGTGGAACAGCCGAGACAGGCAGAGGTGGCGAGCGCGCCCAGCAGCAGCGTTCGCCGCGTCTGCTCCATGGCCGCGTCAACTTCAGGCTCCGCAGGGTTCTCGGAGGATGAGGAATTGATGTTGAATGATGCGCGCGACATGCACGTTAGCAGGCGCTGGAACTCTGCCGAAAACAAGGCGAAGAATTGGCGCCGCAGTGCATCAATATGGCTCTGCTCGCTTTGATTGAACGAGAGTGAACGCGTTCAAACGCATTTTCACAGTTCTACGTCGCACCACGCGAGCGGCATGATGATTTTGCAGACCAGACCGATGATGTTGGAATTGGTGCAACGCGCCATCGCGCGATGTGAGCTGCACGTTTCTCAGGCAGGCATTCTGTATTTCACGATCTGAGCACGTGACGCGGCGAAGCGATGCGGCCTGCGACCGTTGCCGACGCCATTTCAAAACTGTCGGCGATGCGGCGTGCCTTGTCGATGAAGAGCGCGGCCGCCGCGGGCGGACAGACGTCGCGCGCGGTCTGTTCGAACAGATCGAGCCAGCGGTCGAAATGATCGCCGACAAGGCTGAGCGGCAGATGCGCCCGCATCGGCGAGCCATGATAGCGGCCGCTCATCAGCACGACTGACGACCAGAAATCCCCGAGCTTGGCGAGATGCTCGTCCCAATTCTGCACGACCGCGAATACCGGCCCCAGGAGCGCGTCCTCGCGCACGCGCCCGTAAAAGCGCGTAACCAGTTCCGCGATCATCTCTTCGGTAATCCCGGTACGCTCGATCGCATCCTGGGTCAGCAGGTTCCGCCGCACGGCCGCCGCCTCGCGCTCGGCCTTCAGTCGATCCGACATATGCTCTTCGTCCGTTTTCGTCTTCCCCTCTCCCCTTGTGGGAGAGGGTGGCTCGCCGCGTAGCGGCGAGACGGGTGAGGGGTTCTCTCGGCGCACTCCTCAAACATTTGAGTTTGCAGAGAGAGAACCCCTCATCCGGCGCTTCGCGCCACCTTCTCCCACAAGGGGAGAAGGAAGAAAGCTAGAAGCAATTGCGCGCGGCGTCTTTGTCGCAGCGCAAATTGCGGGACGTGCGGCGAGGCTCGAACGCCCCGCCGCCTACGCCGTGTGATCAGGCGCCGTAAGTGTAAAAACCCTGCCCGGTCTTGCGGCCGAGATGGCCGGCATCGACCATTTCCTTCAGCAAGGGGGCCGGACGGTATTTGGGGTCGTTGAAGCCTTTGTAAAAGACCTCCATCACCGACAACATGGTGTCGAGCCCGACGAGATCGGCCAGCGCCAGCGGCCCGATCGGATGGTTGCAGCCGAGCTTCATGCCGGCGTCGATCTCTTCCGCCGTCGCGATCCCCTCCTGGAGAGCGAAGATCGCCTCGTTGATCATCGGGCACAGGATGCGGTTGACCGCGAAGCCCGGGCTGTTCTTGGCCGTGATCGCCACCTTGCCGACGCGCTGGGCGAAATCGAGCGCCTTGGCGTGGGTATCGTCGGAGGTCTGCAGGCCGCGGATGAGCTCGAGCAGCGCCATCACCGGCACAGGATTGAAGAAGTGCATGCCGATGAAACGGTCGGGGCGATCGGTTGCGGCGGCAAGCTTCGTGATCGAGATCGACGAGGTATTGGTTGCAACGAGCGTGCGCGGCGACAGCGTCGCGCAGAGGTCCTTCAGGATCTTGACCTTGAGCTCCTCGTTCTCGGTGGCGGCCTCGATCACCAGGTCGCAATCGGCCAGCTTCGCCCGGTCGGTGGTGCCGGTGATGCGCTTGAGCGTCGCCTCGCGGTCGGCCGCCGACATCTTCTCCTTCTTGACCAGGCGCTCGAGGCTGCCGCCGACGGTCGAAAGCCCGCGGTTCACCGCCGCATCGGAAATATCGACCATCACGACCGAGAGCCCGGCCGCGGCGCAGATTTGCGCGATGCCGTTCCCCATGGTCCCTGCCCCGATGATGCCAACGGTCTGGATCATTGCGTCACATCCTTCTCATCCTTGCGGGCGTGCCGGTAGCGGCCCGGCCCCATTGTTCCTGCATCAGGCTCTAGCACCGCCAGTTGCCGGGTGCGACCTGATCCTGCCCCTTCCTTAAAGCATCCATGGCGGGAATAAAGCCGCAAAAGGGCATGATTTCGAGGCCTCGCAGCCCGTTTGGCCCGAGCCATGCGGCGCAAGCGCCGGCCCAAGAGCCGGCCCGAGAGCGCCGCGGGTGCGGCGAGGACCGGGGTCGATCGGCGGGGGAAGCTGCGGTGTCAGGCCTCGCCTCATTCGAGACGCAGCACCTTGCCGGGATTCATGATGTTCTTGGGGTCGAGGGCCCGCTTGATCGTGCGCATGATGTCGAGCTCGGTCCTGGAGCGATAATGCTGGAGCTCGTCGAGCTTCTCGATGCCGATGCCGTGTTCGGCGGAGATCGAGCCGGCCATGGAGGTGATGAGGTCGTTGACGACCCGCGTGATCGCCGCAGAGTACTGGGTGAGCGTGTCGCGATCCATGCCCTTCGGGCCCATGAAGGAGAAGTGCAAATTGCCGTCTCCGATGTGGCCGAGCGGATAGGGGCGGATCGTCGGCAGGATGTCGAGCACGGCCTTGAGACCCCGGTCGATGAACTCGGGAATCCCTGAGATTGCGACCGACACGTCGTAGCTCAGGCCCGGCCCCTCGGCGCGCGATGCCTCGGCCACACTCTCGCGAATGCGCCACATGTTGCGCGACTGCGCTTCGGTTTGCGCAATCACCGCATCCAGCACCCGGCCCGCCTCGAGCTGATCGGCCAAGAACTGCTCCATCCTGTCCGACATGCCCGCGCCGTCCTGCCGCGGCCGGGCCGACGACCATTCGAGAAGGAGATACCAGTCGGTCTCGGCCTTAAGAGGGTCCTGGGTGCCGGGAATGTGGCGCAGCACCATGTCGGTGCAGGCGCGGCTCATGAGCTCGCAGGAGCCGACATTGTCGTCGGACGCGGCATGCGCCTCCGACAGGATCTCGATCGCCGCCCTGGGATCGCGGATCGCGAGCCATGCGGTGCACACGTCCTTCGGCGCGGGCCAGAGCTTCAGCACCGCCTTGGTGATGATGCCGAGCGTCCCTTCGGCGCCCATGAACAGATGCTTGAGGTCATATCCGGTATTGTCCTTCTTGAGTGCACGCAGCCCGTCCCAGACCTCGCCGCTCGCCAGCACGACCTCGAGACCCAGCACCAAATTTCGCGCATTGCCGTAGCGCAGCACCTGCACGCCGCCGGCGTTGGTGGACAGATTGCCACCGATCATGCACGAGCCCTGGGCACCCAGGCTGAGCGGAAAGAAGCGATCATGACGCGCGGCCGTCTCCTGGAGCGTCTGGAGGATGCACCCCGCCTCCACCGTCATGGCGTAGCCGACGGGATCGACATTCAGCACATGATTCATGCGACCGAGCGACAGCACGATGCCGCGGTGCGCGGGCCACGGCGTGGCACCGCCCATCAGGCCGGTGTTGCCGCCCTGCGGCACGACGGCAATGCCGCTGTCGTAGCAGAGCTTGATGACAGCGGAGACTTCCGCGGTGTTGGCCGGACGCACGACCGCCGCGGCCTGCCCCGCCAGCTCGCCGCGCCAATCGGTCACGAACGGGCGCTTGTCCTGCTCGTCCAGGATCAGGCCCTTGTCGCCCACGATGGCTCGCAAGCGGTCGAGAATGGCTGGCGTCACGGGCGCGGTCGGAATGGAGGGAGCGGTGACAAGGGCTGCACCCGGCATGTGTTCCTCGCTTTGCGGCTCTTCTGCGCAGCCCTGGGGCGCGCCGGCCTTCGTTCTTGTTTTCGATTCTGGACGTTTGCGCGATGAACCTAGCACGAAGGTAGCGTTTGCGGGAACGTCCCCGGCTGCGACGCTTGTGCAGACCTGCCTCGGCTGCCGAACCGGAAGCGCACTTCCGTCGACGCCCGCCGTGCCCTACTGTGCCGCGATCAACCTGGATTGGAGATCATGAGCCGCTTCTGGAGTCCGGTCGTCCGCACGCTTTCGCCCTACGTCCCGGGCGAGCAGCCGAAGCAGGATGGCGTCGTCAAGCTCAATACCAACGAGAATCCCTATCCGCCCTCGCCGCGCGTGCTGGCGGCGATTGCGTCGGCTGCGGAGCGGCTGCGTCTCTATCCAGATCCGCGCGCCACGCACCTGCGCGAGGCGATCGCGGCGTACTGTGATGTTGCGGCCGAGCAGGTGTTCGTCGGCAACGGCTCCGACGAGGTTCTGGCCCACACCTTCCCGGCCCTTCTCAAGCACGACAGGCCGCTGCTGTTTCCCGACGTCACCTACAGCTTCTACCCTGTCTATTGCCGCCTCTATGGCGTAGCTCACGAGGAGGTGCCGCTCGATGCCGCGATGAGGATCGAGATCGCCGGCTACAGGCGGCCATCGAGCGCCATTCTTCTCTGCAATCCGAATGCGCCCACCGGCATCGCCCTTCCGCGCGACGCGATCGCGGCGCTGGTCGCCGAAAATCCCGACCGGCTGGTGGTGGTGGACGAGGCCTATGTCGATTTCGGCGCCGAGAGCGCGGTGCCGCTCGTTGCGCGCCACGACAATCTGCTCGTCATCCAGACCTTCTCGAAGTCTCGCTCGCTCGCCGGCCTGCGCGTCGGCTTTGCCATCGGCCAACCGCCGCTGATCGCGGCGCTGGAGCGGGTGAAGGACAGCTTCAACTCCTATCCCGTCGATTGTCTCGCCATCGCCGGCGCGGTCGCCGCCATCGAGGACGATGAGTGGTTCCTCGAGACCCGCGCCCTTATCGTCTCGAGCCGCGAAGCACTGACCCGCGATCTTGGACAACTCGGCTTCGAGGTGTTGCCGTCGCTCGCAAACTTCGTGTTCGCGCGTCACCGAAACCGGAGCGGAGCCGATCTGGCGGCCGCACTTCGCCAGCGCGGCGTTCTGGTCCGGCATTTCAAAAAGCCGCGCATCGACGATTTCCTGCGCATCACGGTCGGAACCGAGGAGCAATGTGGCCGGCTGATTGAAGCGCTGCGCGGCCTGATCTAATTCAGCAAATGCTGCGGCCGCCGCTTGAACACGACGAAACTTGCAGGGACCAGCCCGTGACGCGCTTTTGCAGCCTCGACCTCGACGCCCCGGAGGCCTACGCCCGAGCACTGAAGTTCAGGCGCGGATGAACGACTTCGCACGATCCGCGGGTGCCGCCTTCGCACTGATCGGCGAGGCCGATTCCGAGCTTATGGGCATCGTCGCCTTGTCGGTGCGTGTCAGCCTGACCGCGAGCATCGTCGCGCTGCTGATCGGTGCACCGTTCGGCGCCTTGCTGGCGATCGCCCGTTTCCGCGGACGTCAGGTCATCATTGTGCTGACCAATGCGCTGCTCGGCCTGCCGCCGGTCGTGGTCGGGCTCGCGCTCTATCTGCTGCTGTCACGGTCCGGCCCGCTCGGGGCGGCCGGCCTGCTGTTCACGCCGGCGGCCATGGTGATTGCGCAGACGCTGCTCGCGACACCGATCGTGGTGGCGCTGGTGCATCGGCCCGCGAGCCTGCTCTGGACGGAGTATGGCGATCTGGCGCGGATCGACGGGCTGTCGCTCCTGCGCAGCATGGGGCTCCTGTTCGCGCTGGGACGGACCTCGCTGCTGACGGCCTTTCTCGCGGCCTTCGGGCGTGCCATCGCCGAGGTCGGCGCCATCATCGTCGTCGGCGGCAACATCCGTGGCTTCACGCGCACGATGACGACCGCCATCGCGCTGGAAACCAGCAAGGGCGATCTGCCGCTGGCGCTGGGGCTCGGGCTGATCCTGCTCGCGCTCAGTGTGGCGGTGTCGACCGTCGCGTTCTTGCTAGTTGGCCGCGTTGGGGAAAAATAGCTGCTCGCCGCCGATCTTGTAGCCGGCAATCGCCTGCTGTCCCTTCGGGGAGACCAGCCAGTCGATGAAGGCCTGCCCATCCTGCGCCTTCACGTTCGAATGCCTTGCCGGATTCACCAGCATGACGCCGTACTGGTTGAAGAGCCGCTTGTCGCCCTCGGTCAGGACGGCGAGCTCGCCGCGGTTCTTGAACGACAGCCAGGTGCCACGATCCGACAGAAGATAGGCGTTCGAGGACGAGGCCATGTTCAGCGCAGGACCCATGCCCTGGCCGATCTCGCGATACCAGCTGTCCTTTCCGGCACCGAGATCGACGCCCGCCTCTTTCCACAATCTCAGCTCGGCCGCGTGCGTGCCGGACTTGTCGCCGCGCGAGATGAACGGCGCCTTGGCTGCCGCGATCTTGCGCAGCGCATCAGCGACGTCCTTGCCGCCGGCAATCTGCGCCGGATCGCTCTTCGGCCCGACGATGACGAAGTCGTTGTACATGACGTCGAAACGCTTCACGCCCTGCCCTTCGGACATGAACTGGTCTTCAGCGGGCCTGTCATGGACGAACACCACGTCGGCATCACCTCGCCGCCCGATATCCAGCGCCTGGCCGGTGCCGACGGCAACGACCTTCACGCTGATGCCCTCGGCCTTCGAGAACAGCGGCAGCAAATAGCCGAACAGGCCCGACTGTTCCGTCGACGTCGTCGAGGCCACGGTGATCGTGCGATCCTGCGCGAATGCGATGGTGGACCAGAGCAGAACCGCTCCGATAGCGACTATTTTTCTCATGCGCCGTCCTTACACCAGATGCCGGATGTTCCAAACTACCCTCGACGGAGCGGCGCAGGGAACCCCGACGTTTGGTGCAACGCGCCGTTGGCGAGGTGCCTCGCGGCGCGTGTCCGCGTTCCGTGCAGTTGCACTGTGGTCGTCCACACCGTGGCCTCATGACGATCGCAGCTTCTCTCGCGAGCGACGCGCGGATGTTCTGCAATTGGTCCCACCTAGATTGACATCGGAGTGACGGCCGGGGCAGTTTTTCACATTGCTGGCGAATCAGCGATTGCCTCACGCCGAGTACCTCTTGGACAACTCCCAGTGCTTTCGAGACTGATATCGTTGTTGCGCCGCATCCCTGCGGTGAAATGGGCGTTTACGAGGCTTCGGCCCTTGCCGCACGGCGGCAGCATCGACGTTTCGCCGATCGCCACGAATGATTCGCCTGCCATCGCCGTCGACGTTGCAGAAGTCGCGCGCACTCCCGACATCAGCATCAAGACCGATGTCAGCGACCCAGGCATCGCGGTCGCAGCGCCGGTCGCCGAGGACGACACCGCGATCTCCGTCATCGCGGAGAGCCCGCCGGCGGCGCAGACAGAGACTACCGGCGTCAGTGACGATTCATCTCCGGCGGTGCCGGCGGAAGCCGAGCCGGCCGTCGTGGAGGAGGCTTCGGTCTCGCCTGTCGACGTGGAGATTGGGCCCGTTGCTGTTCCTGAGCTCACCGCCAGCAACGACCTGCCGGCGGAACTCCCGACGAGCGTCGAGTCGGTCGGCACGGAAGAGGCCTCAGTCCAGCCTGCCGCCATCGATAGCGCGCCGGTCGACATTCCCGAGCTCGCCGTCAGCGGCAGTCCAGCTCGCGAACTCGCGACCGACGTTGAGCCGGTCGTCGCGGCGGAGACAGCGGTCTCGTCTGACGATGGCGCGACCGCTCCGGTTGCTACGCTCGACCTCATCGTCAGCCACGAGCCATCCTCAGACGTCCTCGTCGACATCGAGCCGGCCATCGTAGACGACCCGCAAGTCGCCCTCGCCGACATCGAAGTCGCTGCGGCTGATATCCCTGCCGTGAGCATCGACAGCAGTCCATCCGCCGACGTCGCCACGGAGATCGAGCCGATCCCTGCAAGCGATCCCGCACCGGTCACAGCGGTCGCTACGGAGGACGCTTCTGCCGACACCTCCGGCGTCGTCGCGGACATCGCGCCGGAGCCGATCCCTGCGTCTCCCGCACCAGAGATCCGCAGCGCAGCGAAAGTTCGCGCAAGGGCGACGGAACCCGCCGATCGCGCGGAGCTGATCCGGCAGCGCTGGGCGGAGACCGGGATCAGGATGTGGAATCCGCGGCTTCACGGCACCGGCGATGCCACGCTGAACATCCAGGGCCGTGTCGAGCTGCTGCCGCCCGCGCCCGGCGAGACGATGCCGCGCTACGACAAGCTCGAGTTCAAGATGCTGGGCGGGCAGATCGTCTGCGAGGGCGTCATCGTCGAGGCGCCCGCACAGTCGAGCCATCGCAGCTTTACCCGGCTCGCCGAGCCTGGGAAGCCAGACCGGGTCCGCGAGCCGGTGCGGGAACGCCAGGCCGCTCTCGCCTGACCTTTTCGTCAACGACGACGCTCGCCATATGCTAGGCTGATGTCCTGGATATGGGAGCTCGCATGCCCACAAAATCATTGCGATTGATTGTGATCGTCGCCCTCTGCATCTCGCAGGGAGCCTTTGCCGCTTCCAGCAAGCGGCCGCGCCATGCGCCCGCCACCGATCCGGCCGCCCCCTACAAGGCCGACCGGCTCTCATCCTCCCGCGGCGAGACGATCCTGAACACGCCGGGCCAGACCACCGTGCTGACGCGGCAGGTCCTCGACGACATGAACGCGAGAAGCCTCCGCGACGCCATGCGCTCGACCGCCGGCGTCACGATCGGGCGGTGAGACGCTGAGGCCCGGCGCCGCGCTGGCAGGCGCGCCGTTATTCCCGCGCGGTCCCCGAAATATTCCCGCCACGAAGTCGTTGCTGCCGCACCGCCCACGACGTAGCTTGCGCACCGGTCGACGCAAATGTCGCGTCCGATCGAAACGACAAGAACACTTTGGGAGGCAAACTATGAGAAAGCTCACGGCCGCGCTATGCGCGTTGGTATTGTTCGTACCGGCTGCGCAGGCGCAAACCATCAAGGATTTTCTGGCAGTGGCGATGAAGAAGTGGACGGCGCCGTTCGAGCCGTTCCAGCTCATCGACAACATCTATTATGTCGGAACCGACGGCATTGCCGTCTATGTCATCAAGACATCGCAGGGGCTGATCCTGATGGACACGGCGATGCCCCAGTCCACCGGCATGATCAAGGACAACATCGCGAAGCTCGGCTTCAAGGTTGCCGACATCAAGATCATCCTCAACACGCACGCCCATCTCGACCACACCGGCGGCTTCGCCGAGATCAAGAAGGAGACCGGTGCGCTGCTCATCGCCGGCGAGCGCGACAAGCCGCTGCTCGAAGGCGGCTACTATCCGGGCGACGAGAAGAACGAGGACCTCGCCTTCCCCGCGGTGAAGGTCGATCGCGCGGTGAAGGAAGGCGACAAGGTCACGCTCGGCGACACCACGCTGACGGCACATGCGACGCCCGGCCATTCGCCGGGCTGCACGAGCTGGGAGTTGACCGTCAAGGACGGCAAGGAGAACCGCGAGGTGCTGTTCTTCTGTAGCGGCACGGTGGCGCTGAACCGGCTGGTCGGCCAGCCGACCTACCCCGGCATCGTCGACGACTATCGCGCGACCTACGCCAAGGCCAAGGCGATGAAGATCGACGTGCTGCTCGGGCCGCATCCGGAAGTCTATGGCATGCAGGCCAAGCGCGCGGAGATGAAGGAGGGCGCGCCGAACCCATTCGTCAAGCCGGGCGAGATCGTGACCTACGCGACCGGCCTGTCGGAGGAATTCGACAAGCAGCTCGCCAAGCAGACCGCGGCACTGGAGAAGAAATAGCGGCCGTGCGCGCTCTCACCTCTCCTCCCGCCGGGGAGAGGTGAACCACGTGGGTCGGTTGATCGCGCGGCAATCATCTGCACCGCGCCGTCACCGACGCGCATGGTTAACAGATCGTAGCTGCGGCGATTGCGGACGAACAGTGCCCGAGACACCCGCCTCCGCCGCTGGATATCGTTAACGCCGCCTCACCAATGCACGCGGCCGGAAAATCTGCGGTAGCGTGCAACCTGCGCTGGCTTCCCTGGGAACCCGATCTAACGCGCCCTTTACCCCCGCCGTGCAAGATCCCCGCGTTTTGAAAGGATCCGGGGCGCGTATTGCAATGCCTGCTGTCGATTTGAAATCACACTTTGCCGCCGCCATGCAGCTGTTTCGCGTGCCGGCCGACAACCCGGATCTGACGCGCGCGCAGTTCGACGCCTTCTCCAAGCAGATCCCGCTGCTCTACTTCATCCTCATGAGCAACACGATCGCGGTCGCCTATACGTATGTGAACGTGGCGCCGGATTGGCTGACGATGATCGTGCCGAGCGTGCTGACCGTGCTCGCCGCGCTCCGGACCTACTGGTGGCTGCGCCAGCGTCACCTCGTGCGCAGCGACGCCGACATCCTACGCAATCTGCGCGCCACCAACTGGCTGACCGTGCCGATCGGTGCCGGCTTCACCGCCTGGTCCTTCGCGCTCTACCCGTACGGCGATCCCTTCGCCAAGAGTCAGGTCGCCTTCTACATGGCGGTCACTGTGATCGGCTGCATCTTCTCGCTGATGCACCTGCGCTCGGCGGCGCTGATCGTGACGTTGATCGTCGACGTGCCCTATGTGCTGTTCTTCTTCGCCACGGGCGAGCCGACATTGAAGGCGATCGCGGTCAACAACCTGCTCGTCTCCGGCGCGATGGTGACGGTGCTGTTCATCTATTTCCGCGACTTCGCCGATCTCGTGTCGAGCCGCAAGTCGCTGCTGGCGCAGCAGGCGGCCACCCAGGCGCTTTCGGACGAGAACTTCCGCCTCGCAAATCTCGATTCCCTCACCGAGCTGCCGAACCGCCGCCGCTTCTTCGCCGAGCTGTCGAGCGCCTTTGCCGATGCCGAGCGCAGGAATGTTCGTGTCGCGGTCGGGATCATCGACCTCGACGGCTTCAAGCCGATCAACGACAACTACGGCCACAGCGTCGGCGACCGCGTCCTGATCGAGGCGGGCCGGCGCATCCGCGAGGTCTGCGAAGGTTTCGGCCCGCACCGCGTCGAGTTCGCGCGGCTCGGCGGCGACGAGTTCGGCCTCGTGGTGTGCGGCGATCCCGACGACGACGATCTGATGCGGCTCGGCCAGCGGATCGGCGACCTGGTCAAGCTGCCCTACCAGCTCGACACCGCCCATACCGGGCTGTCGTGCTCGATCGGCTTTGCGCTGTTCCCGCATTCGGCGACGACCGCGGAAGCGCTCTACGAATGCGCCGACTATTCGCTCTATCACGCCAAGCGCCACCTGCGCGGCCGCACCGTGATCTTCTCGAGCGAGCTGGAGGCCGAGATTCGCAGCCGCGGCGTCATCGAGAATCTGCTGCGCACCTCCGACTTCGATACCGAGATGGAGCTGGTGTTCCAGCCGATCGTCGATGCCATGAGCGAGCACACCGCAGGCTTCGAGGCCCTGGCGCGCTGGCACAGCCCTCGCCTCGGCCAGGTCTCACCGGCTGATTTCATCCCCGCCGCCGAGCGCATCGGCCTGATCCGGCCGCTGACGCAGGCGCTGCTCGTGCGCGCGCTGGCGACTGCGAAGACCTGGCCCGACGATCTCTGCCTGTCGTTCAATCTCTCCGCCCACGACATCTGCTCGCCCGAAGGCATCCTGCCGTTGATCAACATCATCGAGAAGAGCGGCGTGCCGACGCGCCGGATCGATTTCGAGATCACCGAGACCGCTGTCACCTTCGACTTCGTGCGCGCTCAGCAGTCGATCGCCGCACTGAAGGCGATGGGCTGCGGCATTTCGCTCGACGATTTCGGCACCGGCTATTCCTCGCTGAGCCACGTGCACCGGCTGCCGCTCGACAAGATCAAGGTCGACCGCAGCTTCGTCGCCGACATCAACGAAAATCCGGTCAGCCACAAGATCATCAAGTCGCTCACGGGCCTGTGCGACGACATGGAGATCGCCTGTGTCGTCGAGGGCGTCGAGACCCGCGCCCAGCTCGACAGCCTGCGCCGGCTCGGCTGCGACTACATTCAGGGCTATTATTTCGCAAAACCCATGCCGCGCGATGCGATCGACGACTACCTTACGAAGGAATGGCAGCGCCTCGACGGAGCGACGCACGGGACCAAGGTCCTGGCCTGAGGCGCGGCTACTTCGCCAAACTCGGCAGATCGAGCCCGCTGGCGCGGGCGCAATCGATCGCGGTCTCGTAGCCCGCATCGGCATGGCGCATGACGCCGCTGGCCGGATCGTTCCAGAGTACGCGCTCGATGCGCTTTGCAGCTTCCGGCGTGCCATCGGCGACGATCACCATGCCGGCATGCTGGGAATAGCCGATGCCGACGCCGCCGCCATGATGCAGCGACACCCAGGTCGCGCCGCTGGCGCAATTGAGCAGCGCGTTGAGCAGCGGCCAGTCGGACACCGCATCCGATCCGTCCTTCATGGCCTCGGTCTCGCGGTTCGGGCTTGCCACCGAGCCGCTGTCGAGATGGTCGCGGCCGATCACGACCGGCGCCTTGAGTTCGCCGCGCGCCACCATCTCGTTGAAGGCAAGGCCGAGCCGGTGACGATCGCCGAGGCCGACCCAGCAAATCCGAGCCGGCAGGCCCTGGAATTTGATGCGCTCCTTGGCCATGTCCAGCCAGTTGTGCAGATGCTTATCGTTCGGCATCAGCTCCTTGACCTTGGCGTCGGTCTTGAAGATGTCCTCGGGATCGCCCGACAGCGCGGCCCAGCGGAACGGCCCGACGCCGCGGCAGAACAGAGGGCGGATATAGGCGGGAACGAACCCGGGGAAATCGAAGGCGTTCTTCAGGCCCATGTCCTGCGCCATCTGGCGGATGTTGTTGCCGTAGTCGAGCGTCGGGATTCCTTGCGCGTGGAAGTCCAGCATGGCCTGGACATGCTCGACCATCGAGGTCTTCGACGCGCGCTCGACTGCCTTCGGATCGGAGGCGCGTCTTGCCTCCCATTCGGCGAGCGTCCAGCCTTTGGGGAGATAGCCGTTGATCGGATCATGGGCGCTGGTCTGGTCGGTGACGATGTCGGGCTTGACGCCGCGACGCACCAGCTCCGGAAAAATCTCCGCGGCATTGCCGAGCAGGCCGACCGAGACCGCCTTCTGCGTCCTGGCAGCATCGGCCATGATCGCGAGCGCTTCGTCGAGCGTTGCAGCCTGGCGATCGAGATAGCCGGTGCGCAGCCGCATCTCGATGCGGCTCGGCTGGCATTCAACCGCGAGCATCGAGGCGCCGGCCATGGTCGCGGCCAGCGGCTGCGCGCCGCCCATGCCGCCAAGGCCGGCGGTGAGGATCCATTTGCCGGCCAGGCTGCCGCCGTAATGACGACGACCGACCTCGACGAAGGTCTCGTAAGTGCCCTGCACGATGCCCTGGCTGCCGATATAGATCCAGGAGCCGGCCGTCATCTGGCCGTACATCATCAGACCCTTGCGGTCGAGCTCGTTGAAATGGTCGAGCGTCGCCCAATGCGGCACGATGTTGGAATTCGCGATCAGCACGCGCGGAGCATCGGCGTGGGTGCGGAAGACGCCGACCGGCTTGCCGGACTGGATCAGCAGCGTCTCGTCGTCTTCGAGCTTGCGCAACGCCGCCGTGATCCGGTCAAAGCTCTCCCAGTCGCGCGCGGCACGGCCGATGCCGCCATAGACGACGAGCTCGCTCGGGCGCTCCGCGACATCAGGATCGAGATTGTTCATCAGCATGCGCAAGGGGGCTTCCGTCAGCCAGCTCTTGGCGCTGATGTCGCTGCCACGGGGCGCGCGGATGGTGCGGTCGTTGTCCAGTCGGCGGTTCATGCGGAACACCTCTTCAGGCAAGTCTCGGAAATGGATCAGATGAGAGCACGCCGATCGCAGCCGCCGGCAGCGCGTCGGCCTCGACGAGTGCGGCTGCCTTGGCGAGATCGCCGGCCATGTAGCGGTCGGCACCGAGCGCGGGCACCTGTTCGCGAAGCGCGGCGATGACGGCGACGAGCGGCGCGCTGGTCGCATGCGGCGCGCGCAGCGTAATGCCTTGCGCGGCGACCAGGAGCTCGATGCCGAGGATGGCGGCGAGATTGTCCGCCATATCGGCGAGGCGCCGCGCCGCATGCGCCGCCATCGACACGTGGTCTTCCTGGTTGGCGCTGGTCGGCGTCGAATCGATCGAGCAGGCGAGCGCACGCTGCTTGTTCTCGGCATAGAGCGCGGCCGCCGTGACCTCGGCGATCATGAAGCCGGAATTGATGCCGGGATCGGGCGTGAGAAACGGCGGCAGACCGAAGTTCAGCGCGGGATCGACCAGCGTCGCGATGCGCCGCTCGCTGATCGCGCCGATTTCTGACAGCGCCAGGGCGAGTGTATCGGCCGCAAACGCCACGGGCTCGGCGTGGAAATTGCCGCCGGAGACGATCTCGCCGGTCTCGACCAGGACGAGCGGGTTGTCGGTGACGGCATTGGCCTCGACGATCAGGGTTCGCGCAGCCTGCGTGATCAGGTCGAGCGCGGCACCTGCGACCTGCGGCTGGCAGCGCAGGCAATAGGGATCCTGCACACGTTCGTCGCCTTCGAGATGCGACAGGCGGATGTCGCTGCCGTCGAGCAGCGCAGTCAGCGTCGCGGCTGCGGCGATCTGCCCGGCATGGCCGCGCAGCGCCTGGATTTCAGGGCGGAACGGCGCCGTGGAGGCCATTGCCGCATCGACCGACAGCGCGCCGGTGACGAGCGCTGCGCGGGCCAGATGAAACGCGCGCAGCACGCCCGAAATGGCATAGGCGGTCGAAAACTGCGTGCCGTTGATCAGCGCGAGCCCTTCCTTGGGGCCGAGCGTCAGCGGCGCAAGCCCGGCAGCAGCGAGTGCCTCGCCGCCCGACACGGTCTTGCCGTCGACAATCGCCTGCCCCTCGCCGATCATGACGGCCGTCATGTGCGCGAGCGGCGCGAGGTCACCGGAGGCACCGACCGAGCCCTGCTGCGGCACCAGCGGACAGACACCCAGCGCCAGCATTCCCTGCAACTGCTCGATCACCTCGCGGCGAACGCCGGAGGCGCCGCGCCCCAGCGAGACGATCTTCAGCGCCATCATCAGCCGCACGATCGGCTCCGGCGTCGCCGGACCGACACCGCAGCAATGCGAGACGATGAGGTTGCGCTGGAGCAGCGCGGTCTGGTCGGGCGGGATGCGCTTCGAGGCGAGCTTTCCGAAGCCGGTATTGATGCCGTAGACGGGAGCGTCTGATCGCGCCGCCTTGGCGACGATCGCCGCGGCCGCCTCGACACGCGGCCAGAACGACGGATCGAGCACGACGGGCTCTCCGGCAAGCACGCGCGCGAGATCGTCCAGGCTGACCGTTCCCGGTTTGACGACGATCGCGGCGCCCTGGTCCGTCACTGTCCCCTCCATACCCGGCGGTGCAGCGGATTGAAGCCGATGCGATAGACGAGCTCGGCGGGACGCTCGATATCCCAGATCGCGAGATCGCACCATTTGCCGGCCTCTAACGTTCCGGTCTCCTGGAGCAGGCCGAGCGCCCGCGCGCCTTCGCGGGTGGCGCCGGCGAGGCATTCGGCCACCGTCATCCGGAACAACGTCGCCCCCATGTTCATCGCCAGCAGCAGCGAGGTCAGCGGCGAGCTGCCGGGATTGCAGTCGGTTGCGAGCGCCATGTGAACGCCGTGCCTGCGAAACGCCTCGACCGGCGGCTTTTGTGTCTCGCGAATGAAATAGAAGGCGCCGGGCAGCAGCACGGCCACCGTTCCGGCCTTCGCCATCGCGGCCGCACCTGCTTCATCGGTATGCTCGAGATGATCGGCCGACAGCGCGGAGAATTTTGCCGCGAGCGCAGCACCGCCGAGGTTCGACAATTGGTCGGCATGGAGCTTGACTGGCAGCCCGAGTCCCCTCGCCGTCTCGAACACCCTCGCCGTCTGCTCGGCCGAGAACGCAATGCCCTCCATGAAGGCATCGACGGCATCGGCAAGGCCGGCCTTTGCGACCGCGGGCAGCATCTCCTTGCAGACGAAATCGATGTAGCGATCCTTGTCACCATCGGCCTCGGGCGGCAGCGCATGGGCGCCGAGGAAGGACGTGCGGATCGCAACCGGCCGCTGGCGGCTGAGGCTGCGCGCAGCCGCGAGCTGCCGCATCTCGGTCTCGGCATCGAGGCCGTAGCCCGACTTGATCTCGACCGTGGTGGCGCCCTCACCCATCAGCGCATCGAGCCGCGGCAGCGCGCTTGCGACGAGCTCGGCCTCGCTCGCCTTGCGCGTCGCGGCCACAGTCGAGACGATGCCGCCGCCGGCGCGCGCGATCTCCTCGTAGCTTGCACCCTTCAGACGCAGCTCGAACTCGTGCGCGCGGTTGCCGCCATAGACCAGATGGGTGTGGCAGTCGACGAGGCCCGGCGTGATCCAGCGCCCCGCGCAATCCGTCCGCTTGATGGCATCGGCGTCAGCCGGAAAGTCCGCCACCGCACCCGCATAGACGATGTGGCCGCCGCGCGCGGCAATCACGCCATGCTCGATCTCGCCGAGATCGGGGCGATCGGCCCGCATCGTGGCGAGGCGGGCATTGTGCCAGATCCGGTCGAAGCGCTCTGCCATGCAACTGTCCCTTCGCGGATGTCCCTGCGCCCTGGGATGCTTGACTTATATGTCTAGACATATAATCGTAAGCCGGTTCTGTCCAGCCGGCGTGTAATCATGACCCGACTGCATTTCGCCTCCGCGCTCCTGCCCTCGGGCTGGGCCAATGACGTGCAGGTGGTGATCGCCGCCGGCGCGATCGCGGCGGTGACAGCGGGCGTGGCACCGGCCGCCGGTGACGAGCGCCACCAAATCGCGCTTCCGGGGCTGGCAAGCCTGCACAGCCACGCCTTCCAGCGCGGCATGGCGGGACTTGCGGAACAGCGCGGCGACTCGACCGACACGTTCTGGACCTGGCGCGAGACGATGTATCGCTTTGCGCTGGCGATGACGCCGGACGATGTCGCGGCCGTCGCAACGCTGCTTTATGTCGAGATGCTGGAGCAGGGTTTTACCCGCGTCGGCGAATTCCATTATCTGCATCACGATCGCGACGGCTCGCCCTACGCCGACCTCGCCGAGATGGCCACGCGCATTGCACAGGCCGCCGAAGCGTCGGGTATTGCGCTGACGCTGCTGCCGAGTTTTTATGCGCATGGCTCTTTTGGGGGCGCGGCACCACATGCCGGCCAACGCCGCTTCATCTGCTCGGTCGATCGGTTCGCCGCGCTGATGGCTGCGTCGCGTAGAGCGATCGCAGCATTGCCAGGAGCCAATATCGGCATCGCGCCGCACAGTTTGCGCGCGGTGGCGCCGGACGAGCTCGCGGCGATCATTCCGCTCGCCGACGGCGGCCCTGTGCACATTCACGCCGCAGAGCAGGTCAAGGAAGTCGAGGATTGCCTGGCCTGGTCGAGCCGGCGGCCGGTGCAATGGCTGCTGGAGCACGCACCGGTCGATCAACGCTGGTGCCTCATCCACGCGACCCACACGACGAACGAGGAGGTCATCGCGCTCGCCAAGACAGGCGCGGTTGCCGGCCTCTGCCCCATCACCGAAGCGAGCCTCGGCGACGGCATTTTTCCAGCCCGCGAATTCCTCGATACCGGCGGCCGGTTCGGCGTCGGCACCGATTCCAATGTCCTGGTCGGTGTCGCCGACGAGCTGCGCCAGCTCGAATATGGCCAGCGGCTGAAGCATCGCCAGCGCAACGTGCTCTCCGGCGGCGCGGGCGCCTCGACCGGACGCACGCTGTTCGATCAAGCCCTCGCCGGCGGCTCGCAGGCACTTGCGCAGCCGACCGCCGGTCTGACCCCGGGCGCGCGCGCCGACATCGTCACGCTCGACTCCGCGCATCCGTCGCTCGCAGGGCGTCAGGGCGATGCGGCCATCGACGGCTGGATCTTTGCGGCAGGCAGCGGCGCGATCGATTGCGTCTGGGCCGGCGGCGACAAGGTCGTCGCGAGCGGACGGCACCGGCTGCGTCAGGCCGCGCGCGAGCGCTTCAACGCATCGGTGCGGAGGCTCCTCGCATGAGCCTCGCTACAGACGGCGCCGACCAGCCGACGCTCTACAAGCGCATCCGCGCCGATATCGAGAAGCGCATCTTGACCGGCGAGTGGCCGCCGGGTCATCGCATTCCGTTCGAGCACGAGCTGGTGGCACGCTACGGCTGCTCGCGCATGACCGTAAACAAGGCGCTGTCGGAACTCGCGCAGGCCGATCTGATCGAGCGGCGGCGGCGCGCCGGCTCGTTCGTGCGCCGGCCGCAGCATCAGTCGGCGGTGCTCAAGATCGCCGATATCCGCGCCGAGATCACCGCACTCGGCCGCGCTTATGGATACGAGCTGATCCATCGCAAGCTGCGCATGGCGACCGCCGCCGACCGCGACCGTCTCGGGGTGAAGAAGGCCGGCAAGGTGGTCGCGATCGCCTGCCGCCACAGCGCCGACAACGTGCCGTTTGCCGTCGAGGACAGGCTGATCGATCTCTCATCCGTGCCGAATGCTGCGACCGCGGACTTCTCGCGCGAACCGCCGGGCTCGTGGCTGCTTCACCATGTCCCATGGACAGAGGCCGAGCATACGATCAGCGCCATCGTTGCGGACGATCGCGCGGCGCAGGCGCTCGACATCGCCGTCGGCGCGCCCTGCCTCGTGATCGACCGCTACACGTGGCGCAGCACACGCACGATCACCGCGGTGCGGCTGCTCTATCCCGGTGACTCTCACCGCCTTGTCGCCCGATTCAAGGGAGGCTGAGAGACCAATGTCGGCACAATTCGTGCAACGCTTCGGGCAACAGTCTGCATGGACCGACACGAACAGATCAACAGGACGTCAATCCATCGATCGGCAAGAGGACGACAATCATGCGTAATTCGAAAGTATTCGTGACAATCATTGCCCTTGCGGCCTCCACTCCGGTGCTCGCCGACGACGTCAAGGTCGGCGTCGGCATCTCCGGATGGACCGGCTTCGCGCCGCTGACGCTGGCGAAGGAAGCCGGCATCTTCAAGAAGAACGGCCTCGACGTCACGATCAAGAAGATCCCGCAGAAGGACCGCCACCTTGCGATTGCCTCCGGCGACATCCAGTGCGCGGCGACCACGGTCGAAACCTGGATCTCCTGGAACGCCAACGGCGTCGCCACCAAGCAGATCTTCCAGCTCGACAAGAGCTATGGCGCCGACGGCATGGCCGTGCGCAACGACATCGCCGCGATCAAGGATCTGAAGGGCAAGACGGTTGCGGCCTCCGCGCCGGGCACCTCGCCGTATTTCGCGCTGGCCTGGATGCTCAAGAAGAACGGCCTCACCACGAAGGACGTGACCGTGGTGAATCTCGAGCCCGCCGCGGCGGCGCAGGCCTTCGTCTCCGGCCAGAACGACGCCGCGATGACCTACGAGCCGTATCTGTCGACCGTGCGCGCCGCACCCGACAAGGGCAAGATCATCGCCACCACGCTGGACTATCCGATCGTGATGGACACGTTTGGCTGCACGCCGAAATTCCTCAGCGAGAATCCGAAGGCCGCGCAGGCGCTCGCCAACAGCTATTTCGAGGCACTCGACATGATCGCCAAGGACCAGGCCAAGGCCTATGAGATCATGGGCGCGGACGTGAAGCAGACCGGCGAGCAGTTCGGCAACTCGGCGAAGTACCTGCGCTGGCAGGACAAGGCGGCGAACCAGAAGTTCTTCACCGGCGACTTCCTGACCTTCAACAAGGACGCGGCCGAGCTCCTGCTCGAGATCGGCATCATCAAGGCCGCGCCGAAGGTCGAGGACCTCTACGACGCCAGCTTCATCAAGTAACTTCTGCAAGCTGCCGGTTCCGCCAGGAGGCGGAGCCGGCGCCTGATCGACTATTCGGATAGACAGTTTGATGCGTCCCCTGGATCCCGTGACATCGAGGCAGCGCGTGGCCTATGGCCTCGCGTTCTTCGTGCTGTTCGTTGCCCTCTGGTCGTGGGCGACCTTCGGCGGCCATGTGTCGAAGACCTTTCTCGCCAACCCGTTGACGATGGTGCAGGAAGGTTTCGACCTGCTGACGAAGCAAGGCTTCGTGTTCGACATCGGCATGACGATCTGGCGCGTCGTTGGCGGCTTCGCGCTCGCCGCGATCATTGCAGTGCCGTTCGGCGTGCTGATGGGCGCCTACAAGCCGGTCGAGGCCTTTCTCGAACCGTTCGTCTCCTTTGCGCGCTACCTGCCCGCCTCCGCCTTCATCCCGCTGCTGATCCTGTGGGCAGGCATCGGCGAGCTGCAAAAGCTGCTCGTCATCTTCATCGGCTCGGTGTTTCAGGTGATCCTGATGGTCGCGGTGACCGTCGGCGCGACGCGCCGCGATCTGGTCGAGGCGGCCTATACGCTCGGGGCCAGCGATCGCGGCATCATCCGCCGTGTGCTGCTGCCCTCCTCCGCGCCCGAGATCGCCGAGATCCTGCGGCTGGTGCTGGGCTGGGCCTGGACCTATGTCATCGTCGCCGAGCTGATCGGCTCGTCCTCCGGCATCGGCCACATGATCACCGACAGCCAGGCGCTGCTCAACACCGGCCAGATCATCTTCGGCATCATCGTGATCGGGCTGATCGGCCTCGTCTCCGACTTCCTGTTCAAGGCGTTCAATGCCTGGCTGTTTCCATGGAAGCTCGCATGACGACGCTGAAGATCGAACAGGTCTCACGGACCTTCCCTGCGCGCCACGGCAATGCGCCGACGAGAGCGCTCGAGCCGACCGACCTCACCATCGGCAACAACGACTTCGTCACCATCCTCGGCCCCTCCGGCTGCGGCAAGTCCACGCTGCTTCGCATCGTCGCCGGCCTCGACCGGCCGACCGGCGGGCGCGTCACGCTCGACGGGCGCGAGGTGACCGGCCCGGGCGCGGATCGCGGCATGGTGTTCCAGTCCTACACGCTGTTTCCCTGGCTGACGGTGCGCGAGAACATCGCCTTCGGCCTGCGTGAGCGCGGCGTGTCGCAGGACGAGCGGCACAAGATCGCCGACGCCTTCATCCGCCAGGTCGGATTGTCCGGCTTCGAGAACCACTGGCCCAAGCAGCTCTCCGGCGGCATGCAGCAGCGCACGGCAATCGCCCGCGCGCTGGCCAATGACCCCAAGATTCTGCTGCTCGACGAGCCCTTCGGCGCGCTCGACAACCAGACCCGCGCCTTGATGCAGGAAATGCTGCTCGGGATCTGGGAGCGCGACCAGAAGACCGTGCTGTTCGTGACGCACGACATCGAGGAGGCGATCTTCCTCGGCAGCCGCGTCGTCGTCATGAGCGCGCGCCCCGGCCGCATCAAGGCCGAGATTGCCATAGACCTGCCGCATCCGCGCTCCTACAAGATCAAGACCACGCCGGAATTCGTCCAGCTCAAGGAACGGCTGGTCGAGGAAATCCGTACCGAGGCGTTGAAGGTTGCCGAACATGCCTGACAATCGTCCTTCCGTCGACGGCGCGCGCGTTCTCGCCGACCTCAACGCGCTCCGCGCCATCGGCGCCTACAAGACCGGCGTGCACAAGCCGACCTTCTCCGAGCCGCACAAGCTTTCACTGGACTGGCTGGTGCAGAAGCTGCCCGATGCGCGTCTCTCCGCCGCTGTGGACGGCATCGGCAATGTGTTCGGGACGAGCACCAAGCCCGGCCCGAAGCTTCTGGCGGGCTCGCACCTCGAAAGCCAGAACTACGCCGGCTGGCTCGATGGTCCGCTCGGTGTCGTCTACGCGCTCGAGGCCGCGCGGGTGCTCAATGCCGATCCCTCCGTGCAGGGCGCGGTCGAAGTCGCCGCCTGGTGCGACGAGGAAGGACACTTCGGGCATTTCCTCGGCTCGCGCTCCTATGTCGGGCAAGTGACCGAGGCCGATATCGATGCTGCGCGCGACCGCAACAGCGGCCGCACCATGCGCGATGCGCTCGCCGACATGGGGCTCGCCGGACGCCGGCGCATCACCGCCGAGCCGGGACGGCACGTCGGATATCTGGAGGCGCATATCGAGCAGGGCGACACGCTCGAAAGCGGGCGGCTCGCGGTCGGCGTGGTGACCTCGATCGTCGGCATCTGGCAGTACCAGATCAATTTCGTCGGCGAGCAGAACCACGCCGGCACCACCCGCATGGCTGCACGCAAGGATGCCGGCCTCGCGCTGGCCAAATTCTGCGTCGCGATCGACGAGCGCTTCCCGGCCGCGTGCGGACCGCGCACGGTCTGGACCACGGGCCGCATCACGCTCGATCCGGGCGCGCCAAGCATCATTCCGGGTGGCGCCGAAATGCTGTTCCAGATCCGCGACGACAACCCGGCGGTCATCGCACGGCTGGAGGGATTGCTGAAGGCCATGGCGGACGAGGTCAAGGCGAGCGGTCGCTGTACCGTGACCGTGGAGAAACTGCGGACCGGTGCTCCCGCCATGATGAACTCCGGTTTTCAGGACGCGATCGAAGCTGCGAGCAAGGACGTCGCCGGCGGACGGTCCATCCGCATGCCCAGCGGCGCCGGCCACGACGCGCAGTTGCTCGCGACCGTCATGCCCGCGGGGATGCTGTTCGTGCCGTCGATCGGCGGCATCAGCCATCACTGGACCGAGAACACCGCGGACGCCGACATCGTCACGGGCGCGCAGGTGTTCGTCGACGCCTGTCGGCGAATCCTCGGGGGTTAGGCGTCTGATGCCGGCATCATGACCGCGGGCGAACCCGATACCGAGGCTACGACGGGCTATTGGCAGGATCTGACGCCGGAGGTCCCCGCACGTTTCCCGGCGACGCCCCCTTATCGCTTCGGGTATCCCGCCACCCTGCCCTGCGGCCGCGTCCTCGTCTTGCCGCTGCGCGGGTTGCCCGCTGGCGATCGCGCCGTTGCCTCGCTCATTGCCAATCAAGCTTCAAACCTCGTTGTCGCGGCGCTGGCGGACCATATGGCGACGCAGGCGCGCACATTCGATGCCGAAATCGTTGTCGGGCTCCCGACCCTTGGTCTTGCCTTCGCATCAGAGGTCGCCGAACGGCTCGGACAGCCGCGCTATGTCCCGCTCGGCTATTCGCGCAAATTCTGGTACGACGACGCGCTGTCCGAGCCCGTGAGTTCAATCACCAGCCCCGACGCCAGCAAAAAGCTGCGGCTCGATCCGAACCTGCTGTCCCTGATCGAGGGCCGCCGCGTGGTGCTGGTCGACGATGCGATCTCGACCGGCGCGACTGCGCTCGCGGCGGTGCGCCTGTTGCAGAAGGTCGGCGTCGAAATTGCCGGCATGGTCGTCGCGATGAAGCAAACCAATCGCTGGCAGGCCTCGACCACGGCGCTTCCGGTTCGCGCAGTCTTCGGGTGCCCGCTCTTCCAACGTGGCGAGGGCGGCTGGATACCGCTAGCGGAGACGCAACCCGACATCCCCTGATTGGTCAGGCGATTGCGATCATCGGCACGTGGGCCATCGCGGGGCATGTGTCTTGAGCAGGATCGGGCAAAACCTGACCGCTTTGGGAAAGATCGCAGGTCCGCATCGCGGCTAGAATCCGGCTCGCAGATGCGAGAGATCCACCATGGCCGAAAGCCCGAACGATGCCGCAACGCCCGCCTCCATCGTCGACGCCCTGAAGGCCGTCGCCGGCAATCCGCCAAAGGTCCGCGCCAGCTTCGCCAAGGGCTGGTGCGTTCGCGGTACCTACACCCCGTCGGACCGGGCGGGAGAAGTCACGCGATCGCAGAGCTTCACAGGGCCATCGCGCGTGCTGGCGCGCTTCTCGGTCGGCGGCGGCAATCCCAACGTAGCCGACACCAACAATCTGGTGCTGCGCGGCTTCAGCTTCAAGCTTGGCGACGGCGATCACCGCTCGGATATTCTCGCGGAAAGCGCGCCTGTGCACTTTGCTCGAACGCTCGACCAGATGCTGGCCTTCCTCGAGGCGCGCATCCCGGGACCTGATGGCAAGCCGGACATGGCGAAGGTCAAGGCTTTCTCGGCGGCCAATCCCGAGACGCTCAACCAGGCGAACTACGTCGCGGCACGTCCGCTGCCCGGAAGCTTTGCCGGCACGACCTATTGGGGCGTGCATTCCTTTCCGGCGACCAATGCGGAGAACGAGACGCGCTTCATCAAGTTCAAGGTCGTCCCGGCCCGCGGCGAGATCACGCTGACCGAGGACGAAGCCAGGACGAAGCCAGCCGACTTCCTGCACGACGATCTCGGCACGCGGATCGCTGCGGGTAATGTCCGCTTCAACGTGATGGCGCTGCTCGACCGCCCCGGCGACCCCACCTTGGACGTGACCATGCGCTGGCCGGACGAGGATCATCGCGAAGAGGTGCGCCTGGGCACGATCGTGATCACCGGCTTCGAGCCGGACGAGGCCTGCGACGCCTCCATCTTCAATCCGGCCAATCTCGCCGATGGCATTGGTCATCCGCCGGACGAGATCTTTGCCGCGCGGCGGGCCGCCTACGCGATCTCACTCGCGAAGCGCCGCTGAGGACGGAAGGCGCCCGGCTTCACGTCTCGCCGTTCGACGCGCCGAGCGACTCGCGGCGCCACGCTGCCGGGCTGACGCCGACGATCGAGGAAAACACGCGCGTGAAGTGACTCTGGTTGGCAAACCCGGCCGAGATCGCGATCTCCGACAGCGGCAGGTCGCGGACGCTCATCAACTGCTTGGCGGCCTTCACGCGTTGCTGAAGCAGCCATTGGTGCGGCGGCACACCGACCGAAATTCGAAACGCGCGGGAGAAATGGCTGACCGAAAGATCGAGCTCGGCCGCGATCCTCTGCAACGAGAGCTTGCCGCCGAGGTCCGACTCGAGCCTCTCGCAGGCGCGTTTCGCCTGCCATGGCGCGAGACCGCCGCGCGCGAGCCCGGACGTGCGCTGGAGCCCGCCATAGGTCTGGGCGACATGGGCGGTCAGTCCGAGCATCATGTGATCGATGAAGAGCTGATTGGCCTCGTCCGGCCGGCGCAGGCCCTCCTGCAGCGACGCGCCGATGTGGCGGACGATTCGGTCGTCATGGCCAACACCGATCTGGCAGTCGAGCTCGTCGACCCGCGGCGCGTTGCACTGTTCGGCGATGCTGTCGAGCGCCGAACGTGGAATGTAGAAGAACAGGGAATGGAACGGCTTGTCGATCACGTAGCGCGGATCGCGCTTGAGGTCGTACAGATAGGTCGTCCCCGCCCGGACGTCCGCCGTCATGATGCATTTGCCGCGCTCCCAGAGCTCGCAATCCGGGTAGTCGTGGAGCTTCAGGCTGACGAGAAAGGCGTCTTCGGCGGCGAGCGATCCGGACAGCCCGGACTCCGGGTGGTCGTTCCGGGTTTCGGTGATCGCAAGCTCGGCGCTGCGCAGCGAGCGGGTGACCAGCGAGGGCGGCGCATCCTTCAAGCGCAGGAACTGCCCGAGCCTCTGTCCGTAGGCGCCTGCCTGTGTCATCGGGTCATTCCTTCTGCGGAAGTCCAAGTGCAGGCCACAGCGCCCCGCGATTTCCCGAATGCATTACGACATCCGCCAATGACTGTCCACGCGCGCACGAGGCGAACGGCAGTCGCTCCGACGCACCCACACCGCGAAACAGGACGATTTCGCAGCAACTTCAACGCAGTTTCATGTTCCGCCCATCCGGAAAGCCGATCACGCATTTTCACGAATGCACGACAAAATGCCGCGACGTCCCGTGCAGGTACCGCATCGCTAGAACGAGGTTCCGCCGCCGAACCTGAACTCCTGGACGTTGTCGTATTTGCCCTTCGTCAGCGGCACGGCATAGTCGAAGCGCAGCGGCCCGAACGGCGAGGCCCAGATCAGGCCGACGCCGACCGACGAGCGCACCACGTTGCCGTCGTCATATTGCAGGCCGCAGGTCGGGCAGGCCTTGGTGTTGACTTCGCCCGTGGCCGACCATGACGTCGGTCCCTGGTATCCCCAGAGCGAACCGGCGTCGGCGTAGACCGCGCCCTTCAGGCCGACCTCCTTGGGCAGGAACCAGAACGGCATCTGCAACTCCAGGGACGCGCCCCAATATTTCGTGCCGCCGAGCGCATCGCCGCTGGAGCCGTAGTTGAGGTAGGTGATGTCGCGAGGACCGATGCCGTTGGAGGCGAAGCCGCGCACGAGGTTCGGGCCCATCTGGAAATGATCCAGCATGCGCAGATCCTGGTCGCCGATCTTGCTGAGGATACCGCCCTGGAGGTGGATCACGCTGACGATCTCGGAGACGAGCGGCGTGTAGTACTTGGTGTCCACCGCGGTCTTCAGATAGGTCACGTCGCCGCCGACGCCGGCGAAATCCTGCCGGAAGTCGATCAGCAATCCGTCGGTCGGGTTCTTGGTGTTGTCGAGCGTGTTGTAGGTCAGCGTGTAGCCAAGCGACGACGTCCAGGTCCGACCGTCCGCCAATTCCTTCCGGACCGGCAGGCTCGACTCGCCGTCGCCGTAGCAGCCGTAGCCATAGACGCCCGAATCCGTGGAATTGGTCGGGTCCACGCCGCCGAGGACGTTCTTGATGTAAGCCGGTGTCGGATTGTACGCCAGCGACGTATTGGCCGCGTTGTTGTTACAATTGTTATAGGCGCTGGCGAGCGTGATGCTCTGCTGATAGAGCGAGTAGCGCAGCTGGAGCGAGAGATCCTCGCGCAGCGCAAAGCCCAGGCGCGGCGAGAATCCCAGCGTCGTCACGCCGTAGCTGGTGGAGCTGTTCGACAACTGCTGGCGCCAGGTGACGTCCATTCCAAGGGCAAGGCGGTAATCGAGCAGATAGGGTTCGACGAACGACAGCGACATGCCGCGTGCATACTGGCCATAGGTCACTGACGCCTTGGCGAACAGGCCGCGGCCGAGAAAATTGCGCTCGGCGATCGAGACCTCGGCCAATGCGCCGTCGGTGGTGGAGTAGCCGCCCGAGACCGAGAAGTCGCCGGTCGATTTCTCTTCCATATCGACGATCAGGATGACGCGGTCGCTGGAGGAGCCCGGCTCGGTCACGATCTTGACGCTCTTGAAGTAGTCGAGGTTCTTCAGCCGCCGCTCGGCGCGATCGACCAGCGCGCGGTTGTAGGCATCGCCCTCGGAGAGGTCGAACTCGCGACGGATCACGTAGTCGCGCGTGCGGGTGTTACCGCGCAGGTTGATGCGCTCGATATAGGTGCGCGGGCCTTCGTCGATGTTGAACACGACCGACACCGTATGTGCCTCGAAATTGCGGTCGCCGCTCGGCCGTACCACGGCGAACGAATAGCCGCGGCGCGAGGCTTCGATCTGCATCTCTTCGGTCGACTTCTCGACCGATTCGACGTTGTAGAGCGAGCCGGCGCCGACGCGCGAATAGACGCGCAGCGAGCCCGCGTCGAAATTGGGGATGCTGGAACGGAAGTCCACCGATCCGACGCGATATTGCTGGCCTTCGTCGATCTTGAAGGTAACGAGGAAGCCCTTCTTCTCCGGATCGTATTCGGTGAGCGCGGCCACGACCTGGACGTCGGCGAAGCCGTTCTTGAGATAGAAGCGGCGGATCAGGTCGCGGTCGGCCTCGACGCGATCGGGATCGTAGACGTCGTTGTTGCCGAGGAAGCTGAGCAGATTGCTCTCATGCGTCTTGATCACGTCGCGCAGGCGCGCAGCCGAGTAGGCGCTGTTGCCGATGAACTCGACCGACTTGACCGCGGTCTTGGCGCCCTCCTCGACCGTGAAGATGAGATCGACGCGGTTGTTCGGCTGCTCGATGACCTCGGGCGTGACGCGCACGTCGTAACGGCCCGAGCGGCGGTAGATTTCGGCGATGCGCAGCGTGTCCGACTGCACCATGGCGCGCGAGAACGTCCCGCGCGGCTTGGACTGGATTTCGGCCGAGAGCTGCTCGTCCTTGATCTTCTTGTTGCCCTCGAAGGCGATGCGGCCGATCACGGCATTTTCCACCACCGACACCACGATGCGGCCGCCCGCCTGGCTGATCTTCACATCCTGAAACAGACCCGTGCCAATCAGCGCCTTGAGTCCGTCATCGATGGCGGGCTGATCGAGGCGCCCGCCGGGGCCGGGCCTGAAGTAGGAGCGGACCGTCTCGGCCTCGACGCGGCGATTGCCCTCGACGACGATCGTCTCCACCGCCTGCGCGGCCGCCGGCTGCGGCAGCAGCGCAAAGGAAAACGAACTCGCAATCGACACGCCACTCATCACCGCCGCGATCAGCCAGGCTCGCAAAACCGACATTCCACACCTCAAGAGCACATGACCTGCTCTGAAACGGGAAAGCTGTGGCCGCGGTGTGGCCCTGAAGTTGCTGGATATTTCCACGCATTGAATTTGATGAGGCCGATCCGTCGCACCGGCTCGCGCCAGCGTGACAACCGTGACGATCGGAAGGCTCAAGCCAAATGCGCTTGATCCGACGTGGCGGCTCTCATGGGCGCGCCCGCCAGGTCGGGCGCCCAGCAACATCGCGCAAAAACTGAATTGTTTACACGCCGCAAGGCCGATGCGAGAGGCGTCGGCATCAGGAAAAGCCGCATGGAATATTTGCCGATGAATGCGATCGTCATGACCAGACTGACGCTGGTTGCCGTCCTCGTCTCGACCGTCCCCGCTCACGCCGCCACCGCCGGCAAGCGCGATCGACAACCGACGACGCAAAACACCGTCTACGAGTACGGTCCGCGCGGCCCCAACCGGTCCTACCAGTCCGGTTCGCATACGCGCATCTATGTCAGCAAACGATCCTGGCTGGATGGAGGCACCGAGGTGCTTCCCGGCGAGCGCAAGTTCAGCGACTACGCTTTTCCACCCGGCACTTCGTTCGCCCGCGGGAACAACAACCGGCCGCTCGATCGCCAGCCTCTGAGCCCCGACTCGGATCTCGGCGGATTTGCGCAGCGAATCCCGATTTCCTGGTAACTCGCCTTCGGCAACCTCGGCGGTTTCCGCGGCGCGCGAGACGGCCGGCGATGTCATGGCGCATGGGGCAATGCTCCGCCGACGCAAGGCCGCGATCGCGCGCAAAGCAGAGACGACGCCCGCGTGTGCGCATCTGCCGCATGCGACATGCGAGCGACACACGTTTTCCAAACGCATCTTGAACCATTCCAATCTCGCTCACCGCACGTTCAAGCAATTCTATTTTGCGCGTGTGGAATTCCGATCGCTTCACCAATAGAAGTCCGCATCGTTCGACGCGCGCCAGCATGCAGCTGCACGCGTTCGAGCGATGTCAGTTCGACGAAATTGGGGATCATCATCGGTGGGCGTTGCTTTGTGGGAGAGGAAACATCGTTGGTTTGGCACCGCAGTTGCGATCAACATGACGATGCTTGGTTCGGTCGCATTCGTATCTGTTGAACTCTCGCCTTCCCAGGCGCAGGCCCAGAGCAGCAGTTTGCCACCGGTCACCGTCGAGGCGCCGGACGCACCGAAGACGCGCAGCACCGCCGCGTCCAATCAGCGCCCTCGGTCTTCGCGTGCGGTCTCGACGAGCCGGCGCGCCAACGTGGCGACCGATCAGAACCGGACTCCGCAGGCGGCCGGAGGCGCGAATGGTGCGACAACCGGCTATGTCGCGACCAGCAGCGCTGCCGGCACCAAGACCAACACGCCGCTGATCGAGACGCCGCAGTCTCTCTCGGTCGTGACCAGGAAGGAGCTCGAGGATCGCAACGTCCAGACGCTCAAGGACGCCGTCAACTACACGCCCGGCGTCACGACCTCGGCATTCGGATACGATCCGCGCTTCGACAGCTTCTACATTCGCGGCTTTGACGTGACCTATACGGGCATCTATCGGGATGGCCTGCGTCAGGGAGGCGGCAATTTCGCCATTCCCAAGATCGAGCCCTATGGGCTCGAGAGCGTGTCGATTCTCCGGGGGCCGGCCTCCGGCCTTTACGGCCTCGGCTCTCCGGGCGGCATCGTCGATGTCACGACGAAGCGGCCGCCGATGACGGCGTTCGGCGAGGTCCAGTTGCAGGCCGGCAATTACGATCGCTACCAGGGCAATTTCGACGTCGGCGGACCGGTTCCGGGCAGCGACCAATTGTACTACCGGCTGACGGGCCTGCTGCGCGACGCCAAGACCTGGTTTCCCGGCAATGACGACAACCGCGCCTACATTGCACCTGCCCTGACCTGGAAGCCGAACCTCGATACGTCGTTCACGATCCTCGGCGAATATCAGACCAGCCGCACCGCTGCGAGCATCGGAAACGCCCGTACAGCCGATGGAAAGCTGACCAACATCTACTCGAACGACCCGGCGTTCAGCGCCATGGACCAGCAGCAGTTCCGCGTCGGCTATGCGTTCGAGCACAACGTCAACGACACCTGGACCGTACGGCAGAATTTCCGGTTCTATCAGGTCAACACGGACGCGAAATACGTCCAGATTGACAAGATCGACGACGCGACCCACACCGCGACGCGTTCGGCCTGGCGAATCCAGGACAACTTCAGGACGGCGACTCTCGACAACCAGGCCGAAGCCAAGTTCACGCTCGGCTCGGTCAAGAATACCGTCCTGTTCGGCACCGACTACAGTCACTCCTACTACGACGACAGGATCGGATGGGGAGCGGCGCCAGATCTCAACCTTCTGACCATGAACTACGGTGCGCAGGCGATCGCCTCGCCGGCATTCTCGATCTTCACCAAACAGTCGATCGACGAGATGGGGGTCTATGTGCAGGAGCAGGCCAAGCTCGGAGAATTCATTCTGACGCTCAATGGGCGCCAGAGCTGGGTCTCGCAGAGCACGACGACGACTCTCGACGGAACTCCGGTCACCCAGAAGCCTTCGGCCTTCACCGGTCGCGCCGGCCTGAGCTATCTGTTCGACAACGGCGTTGCGCCCTATGTCAGCTACGCCACGTCGTTCAGCCCGCAAACCGGCGTGGACGTTACAGGGGCCACGTTCAAGCCGACCACCGGCGAGCAGACGGAAGCGGGCATCAAATATCAGATGCCTCATGTTCCGCTGCTGCTGACCGGCGCGGTCTTCGACATCAAGCAGGACAATGTTCTGCGCACCGATCCCAGCGCCGCTGCGTTCCTGGCAGCAACCGGACAGATCGAGTCCAAGGGAGTGGAGCTCGAGGCCAAGCTGGCGCTCAAGCCGGGTTTCGATCTCACTGCGGCCTATACCCATCTCAACGTCGTGATCACACGCGGCAATACCGACACGACGGGCAATGAGTATTCCGGCATCCCGAGAGACTCGTTCGCGGCGTTCGGCAAATACACGTTCCAGTCCGGCACGCCGGTGGAAGGACTGGGACTGGGCCTCGGCGTGCGCTACATCGGCGCCAGTTTCGGCGACGACCAGAATACGTTCGAGAACGCAGCCACGACATTGTTCGATGCCGTGATCGACTATGATGTCGGCAAACTCGACCGGAGGTTCCAGGGGGCCTACATGCGCTTGAACGCCACGAATCTGTTCGACAAGAAATATGACACTTGCCAGTCCGGCTATTGCTACGCCAGCGCGCGGCGTCAGGTGATCGGGACGTTGAGCTATCGGTGGTAGCCGAATTCGCCTCACATCGTCATTGCCCACTCTCGTGTCCCGGACAAGCTGCAACGCGTGAAGCGTTGCGGCGCAGAGCCGGGACCCAGATAGCGATGCAACATCGCGGTGGCATCGGCCCCGGCTCAGCAGCGCACCGCTGAAGGAGCGCTGCGCTGCATCCGGGGCACGAGACCATCTTCGCATCCATTTTCATTTCGCAGACACGCCTTCGCAGCCTCGCGGCGCATTCCGCCCGAGCTTTGCTTCGTCGCTCCACCCTCTTTGTCCAAGAGGGCGCAGGGAAGGCCGGGTGCCGGCTGGCACCCGCGGTCTGCTGCGCGAGGTGGTGCGCAGAAGAAACCGCACAGCAGCATACAGGTGTAGCCAATCACTCGGCCTTCCCTGCGCAGTGGTTGGACGGCTTATGCCGAGCTCTCCCGGGAGCCGAGTTCCTTCTGGCCTCCCTCGCCTTTGCGAAATTCACCGGCGCCGCGCCGGTTGACGCGACAGCCGCCTCCGCAAGAGCTTGACCGTAGCAACGACGGCCAGGACCACACGGTTTTGCCGTACGCACGGCCCGCCATTTCGCCGCGGTTTTTCCAGCCTTGTCGACGGAGCCGGAAACTTACGGGCGAGACGAACCTCAGAGCGCCGCTCGTCGGCACGACGTCCTGGGCTCACGGAGAGCAATCCGCCCTGCCCTTGACCTCTCGCGCCCGACGCTGCCGCGTCCACCGCAAGCCCGGCTCGCGAAAATGACGACCACATGATCGCCCCTCAAGGATGAGCCGGGATGGGCGACACATACGCCATTTCCGAATTTCGGTAAAGTGGAATATTTTGCGAGAGGGGGATTGACGGGGCGGCGAAACAGGGCCGGTGTCCTGCCCGACAGGCAATCCGGCGACGCCGAGATAGCCCGCAACATCTGTTTACATTCAGCAACATTCATCCTGCCGAAACGCCACGATCGCCCGGCTAGTGGTTCCAGCCTCGCCCCGCTCGTGGGAGGGCCCTGACCGCCGCCCACCCTCCACGGCCAGACCAATGGATTTCAGCCGATTTGATGCCGTCACACTCGTTCGTCCTAGCCCCCGTGCCATCCGCAAAGGAGAATCATCATCCGACGCCCAGCCTGTCGCGCGCAGCCCTTTCGCGCGCCGGATCGGTCTGCCTCGCGCTGATGCTGATCGGCTCATTGACCGCCTGTGCGGTCGGGCCGGACTATGCCGGGCCGCCCAGGCTGGACTTGCCTTCCCATTGGAGCACCAAGACTGCTTCGCGGCGGGACACCGGCAAGCTTGATCGCTGGTGGCTCCGCCTGCGCGACCCCCTGCTCAACCGCTTCATCGAACAGGCCGTCGAAGCCAACCCTGATGTCGCTAAGGCAAGAGCGGTCGTGCGCGAAGCGCGCGCAACGGTCGAGCAGACCGGCGCGGGCCTGTTTCCATCCGTCAGCGGCTCGGCCTCCGTGACCGACAACAAGACCAGCGCCAGTTCCTCCTCCGTTCTCGCCGACAGCGCGCCCTACACCCTTCACCAGGGGAGCTTCGATTCGAGCTGGGAGCTCGACCTGTTCGGCGGCACCCAGCGGAGCGTCGAGGCTGCGGTGCGCGGAGCGCAATCGGCCGAGGAGGATCTGCGCGACAGCCTCGTCACGCTGATCGGCGACGTTTCCGCCTATTACGTCGAGGCGCGCGGCTATCAGGCCCGGATCGCGCTGGCACAGCGGACCGCGGTCTCGCAGCGCGATACCGAAAAGCTCACCCGCAGCAAATATGACGCCGGCAGCGGCAACGCCGTCGATCTGGCCAAAGCCACCGCGCAAGCCGCCAGCACCGAAGCCAACGTTCCGACCTATCAGGCTGCGCTCGCGGCCGACATTCACCGGCTCGGAATCCTGCTCGGACGGCCGCCCGACGGGGTCGCCTCGCTGATGGCGCGGTCCGCGCCCGTGCCGGCCCCCCGCATGCCATTACCCACGGGACTGCCCGCCGATCTCCTGATGAGCCGGCCCGATGTCGTCAGCGCCGAGCGCAAGCTGGCACAGGCGACCGCAAAGATCGGCGCGGCCGAGGCCGATCGCTACCCGGCGGTGTCGCTGACCGGCTCGGTCGGCACCTCGGCGCTGCGCGCCGGCGATCTCGCCAAATATTCCAGCGTGAGCTGGTCGGTCGGCCCCTCGGTCACGGTGCCGGTGTTCGATGCGGGCAAGCGCGTGGCGACCGTCAGGATCGCGGAGGCGCAACGCGACCAGGCGTTTGCGACGTTCCACTCGACCCTGCTCACTGCGCTCGAGGACGTCGAAAACGCCCTGGTCTCGCTGTCGCGCGAGCGCGTGCGCGCGACCAAGCTGACGGAAGCGGCGAAGAACTACCGCGAGGCAGCAAAGCTGTCGCGATCGCTGTTCGAGACCGGCAGCGCCAGCTTCATCGACGTGCTGGACGCCGAACGCTCGCTGTATTCGGCCGAGGACTCGCTGATCCAGAGCAAGGTGTCGGCAGCCAAGGACTACATTTCCCTCGCCAAGGCCCTCGGCGGCGGCTGGTCCGATCCGGTCGACGCGTCGACGCCGATCATCGTGGACGCCAACACCGGGCCTCACTTGCGGGAGACGATCAAGTGACTGATATCATCACCGCCAAGCGCGTGAAGATCGCCGCCGCCGTGGTTGCGGTCGTGGCGACTGGAGTTGTCGCGGCCACGCGCTTCCCAGGGACATCGAGCAAGGCGCAGTCCTACATCACCACGCCCGTCACCGTCAGCGATTTGCGCGAGGAGGTACTGGCAAGCGGTACGCTCAAGCCGGCGCGGCTGACCGCCGTCGGCGCGCAGGTGTCGGGCCGGATCACGGCGCTCAACGTTCGCGTCGGCGACAGCGTCAAGGCCGGCGACATCATCGCCCAGATCGATCCCGTCACCAAGCAGAACGATTTGCGCAGCTCGGAAGCAACGCTGAAGAACTACCGCGCGCAGAAGGTGGAGAAAGAGGCGGCGCTTGTGCTGGCCGAAGCCAACCTCGCGCGCCAGCAGGCGACGTTGGCGCAGCGCGCCACCTCGCGCAGTGATTTCGACAGCGCGGATTCGACCGTGCGCCAGACCCGCGCCCAGATCGCCGCCCTCGACGCCCTGATCGTGGGCGCCGAAGCCAGCGTCGAGACGGCCAAGGTGAACCTCGACTACACCCGGATCACCGCTCCGATCGATGGGACGGTCCTGGCCACCGTGGCGCAGGAAGGACAAACGGTCAACGCGGTGCAATCCGCGCCGACCATCGTCGTGCTCGGCCAGCTCGAGACCATGACCGTCCGGGCGGAGATTTCCGAGGCCGACATCGTCAAGGTCAAGCCGGGACAATCGCTCTACTTCACCATCCTCGGCGACCAGGATCATCGTTACGAGGCCCGGCTGGACCAGATCGAGCCCGCCCCCGAGTCGATCAAGAGCGATGCGAGCTTCTCCTCGACCACCACGACGTCGAGTTCGAGCTCATCGAGCTCGACCAGCACGGCGATCTACTACATCGGCGTCTTCAACGTCCCGAACAAGGATTTGTCGCTGCGAACCTACATGACCGCCGAGGTGCACATCGTCACCGGCGAGGCCAAGCGGGTGAAGGTCATCCCCACAATCGCGGTGATGCGGAAATCCGACGGCCACAAAATCGTCCGTATCCTCAGCGCGTCGGGTGACGTCCGCGAGCGCGAGGTCAAGACCGGTCTCAACGATCGCACCACCGTCGAGGTCAGATCCGGCCTCGACGAGGGCGAACGTGTCGTCACCGGAGAAGCCAACGAGCAGACCGCGTCGCGCGGTATGCCGAGCGGCCCGGCGGGAAGTCCCTGACATGATCGATCCGATCATCTCGCTTGAAAACGTCCGGCGGGAGTTCTCGGCCGGCGAGACGAGCGTGACTGCGCTCGACGATCTCTCGCTGAGCATCCGGCCTGGCGAGATGGTGGCGATCATCGGCTCGTCCGGCTCGGGCAAATCGACGCTGCTCAACATCCTCGGCTGCCTCGACCGCCCAACGTCCGGAATCTATCGCATCGCCAGCAAGAACGTCTCCGATTTGGATGCCGATAAACTCGCGGCGCTGCGCCGCGAGCATTTCGGCTTCATTTTCCAGCGCTATCACCTGCTCGGCGACCTCTCCGCCGTCGAGAACGTCGAAATCCCCGCCGTCTATGCCGGGATGAAGGCACGGGAGCGCCGCACCCGCGCAGAGCAGCTTCTCGCAAGGTTAGGTGTGAACGACCGGCGCGGCCATCGCCCGAACCAGCTTTCGGGCGGCCAGCAGCAGCGCGTCTCGATCGCGCGCGCGTTGATCAACGGCGCCGAAGTCGTCCTGGCGGACGAGCCGACCGGCGCGCTCGACCGGCGCAGCGGCGAGGAAGTCCTGAAGATCCTGAAGGAGCTGCACTGCGAGGGGCGGACGATCATCATCGTCACCCACGATGCCGAAGTTGCCGCCAGGGCCGAACGCATCATCGAGCTGCGGGACGGCAAGGTCGTCTCCGATCGCCGCACCGAGAGCGTGGATGCTTCGGCGCCGCCTGCCGCCATGTCCAGGACCTCCTGGGACAGCGGTTGGTCTGGCGCATTGCGGCGCCTGAGCGAGGCCTCGCGGATGGCGCTGGTGTCGATGGCCGCGCACCGGCTGCGTGCCTTCCTGACCATGCTCGGCATCATCATCGGCATCGCGGCGGTGTCGTCGGTCGTCGCGCTCGGCAACGCGTCCCAACGCAAGGTCCTGTCCGACATCTCGAGCCTCGGCACCAACACCATCGAAGTCTTCCCGGGCAAGGATTTTGGCGACGCGCGCGCCGGCAAGATCAAGACGTTGGTCCTCGACGATGCCCGCGCGCTCGACCGCCAGGGCTTCATCGCCGGGGTCACGCCGACGGTTTCGACCAGCACGACGGTCCGCTACCGCGGCAACGAGTCCAACGTGCTGGTCAACGGCGTCGGCGAGAGCTATTTCCAGGTCAAGGGCGCCAAGCTCGCGAAAGGACGCCTGTTCGACGCCGACGCCGTTCGTAACATCGAACGGCAGGTTGTCATCGACGACAACACCCGCAAGACCTTCTTCGCCGACGACCAGACCGCGGGCATCGGGCGCGTCATCTGGCTCGGCAAGGTGCCCTGCCGCATCGTCGGCGTCATCGCCCAGCAGCAGGGCGGGTTTGGCTCGAACCAGAATCTGTCGGTCTACCTTCCCTACACCACCGTGCAGGCCCAGTTCACCGGCGACCGTTCGCTTCGGAGCGTCCTGCTCCGGATCAGCGACGAGATCTCGACCACGCTGGCGCAGGACGCCGTGACGACGCTGCTGACGCAGCGGCACAACACCAAGGATTTCGTCATCCTCAACACCGACGATATCCGCCGCACCATCACGAGCACGACACAGACCCTGGCGTTCCTCGTGGCGGCGATCGCGGTCATCTCGCTGGTCGTCGGCGGCATCGGCGTCATGAATATCATGCTCGTGTCCGTCTCCGAACGAATCAGCGAGATCGGCGTGCGCATGGCGGTCGGCGCCAGGCGCAGCGACATCCTTCAGCAGTTCCTGGTGGAGGCGACCCTGATTTCGTCCATCGGCGGCATCGCCGGCATTCTCATCGCGATCCTGGTTGGCGTCGCCATCAACATCGCGGCGCCGGGATTCCAGGTCACCTATTCGATGTTCTCGATCGGCGCGGCGTTCCTGACCTCGACTGGGATCGGGGTCGCTTTCGGCTTTTTCCCCGCCCGCCGCGCCGCCTTCCTCGACCCCGTGGTGGCGCTGAGCCGTGACTGACCCTAGGATTGCACCATGACCGTAGTTCCTCGGGCGAGCCAATCGCCCGCAAATCGATCAACGATCGGCGACCCCGATGCGATCTCAATCATGACCAACGGCACGCAGAACATCCTGATCGTCGAGGACGACCAGCAGACCCGCGACCTGATCGCGCGCTATCTGCGCGGGCAATCGTTCTCGGTCAGCACCGTCACGAACGGCATGGAGATGGACCGCTATCTCTCGCAGAATCGGGCCGATCTGATCGTGCTCGACCTGATGCTGCCGGGTGAGGACGGCCTCAGCCTCTGCCGCCGGCTGCGGATGGATGCAGCGACGCCGATCATCATCCTCACGGCGAAGGGCGAGGATCTCGACCGGATTCTCGGCCTCGAAATGGGCGCGGACGACTATCTAGCGAAGCCGTTCAACCCGCGCGAGCTTCTCGCCAGGATCAACGCGGTCCTGCGCCGGCAATCGAGCGGCCTCCCCCCCACCGCGTCGCGCCTGAAGTTCGAGGGCTGGGCGATCGACCTGCGCCTGCGGGAACTGCGCGACCCTGAAGGCGCGCAGGTACTCCTGACCAGCGCCGAGTTCGACCTGCTGCAAGCCTTCTGCGAGCGCGCCGGCCGCGTTCTCACCCGCGACAGCCTCCTCAACATGACGCGCGGCCGTCCCGGCGCAAGCTTCGGGCGCAGCATCGACGTGCTGGTCAGCCGGCTGCGCCGCAAGCTCGACCGGACGGAAGGCACCTCCATGATCAAGACCATCCGCACCGGCGGCTACATCTTCACGCCGGTGGTCAAGGAAGCATGAGCCGGATTACCGACATCGCGGCGCTGTTCAGCTTCAGGCGGATCAGCGGCCAGATCGCGGCCTTGGTGCTGGGATCGCTGATCCTGATCCATGTTCTGATCGCCGGATATTTCTTGCTCAACCGGCCGATGCTGCTGGCGGACAGGCCGCTGGAGCAGTTCGAGCTGATCGCGCGGATCATCGCCAATACGCCGCAGAAGGAACGCGGTCTCGTCCTGGAAAGCATCAGTCAAACCTTTCCGGGGCTCAAGCTGCAATTGCGGGACGGTGTTTCCACTTCCGTTACGCCGCTGCCGACACGGATGCCCCTGGCTATCCCGTCCGCGCTTGGTGGCCGGGCCGAGTTCATTCGCGGCACCGGCGCAGAACAGGATCGCGTCTGGCTCTATCTCGCCAATGACGACGTGCTCGAAGCGACGATCGGATCACCCAGGATGCCGGCTTTCGTCAGCGGCCTCTGGACCTCTACGCTGCTGTTCCTGGTGGCGAGCATCACGCTGCTCGGCGTCTGGGCCGCGCGCGCGCTCTCCTCGCCCCTGTCGGCCTTCGCGCGCGCTGCAGAAAACTTCAGCTTGAACCGGTCGTCCCCTCCGCTGCCCGAGAACGGCCCTGAGGAGATCAAATCCGCGGCGAGAGCGCTCAACCGAATGCGCGAACGCATCACCATGCTGATGAGCGACCGGACCCGCATGCTGGCGGCCATCAGCCACGATCTGCGCACGCCGATCACGCGCCTGCGGCTGCGCTCGGAATATATCGAGGATCCGGTACAGCGCATGCAAACCGTCCGCGATCTCGACCAGATGCAATCGATGCTCGAATCGGTGCTCTCCCTGCTGCGCAATGAAAGTCCGGTCAGGCCGACACTGGTGGACGTCGCGGCACTGCTTCAGATGGTCTGCGAGCAATTTTCCGATAGTGGCTATGCGGTGACCTATTCCGGCCCCGACCGAGCCGCCTTCATCCTGCGGCCGGATGAAATCATCCGAGCGGTCACCAACCTCGTCCAGAACGCGACACGCTTCGGAACCGAAGTCGAAGTCGCACTGTCGATATCAGGCGATCGGCTCGTCATCGACGTTTCCGACGACGGACCCGGCATCCCCGACGAAAGGAAGGCGGCGATGCTCGAGCCCTTCGTGCGGGGAGAGGAAGCCCGCACCATGGACGAGACGGCCGGATTTGGCCTCGGCCTCTCGATCGCGCAGGCGATCGTGACCGCGCATGACGGAACCCTTCAGCTGCTCGACAACGCGCCGAAGGGCCTGCGCGTCCGCTTGAGGCTCGCCAAGACCGGCGACAGCCCAAGCGGTCCCCGGACATAAAGTCGCGACAATCGTCGGGCTTGTCGATTGCGCCCTCCTTGCCCCTGCTTTCCGGAGTTCTCATGATTTCTGCCGACCGGCCGGCGACACGGCTTGCGACGCGACTTGCCTTCCTCGTCGCGGGCTTCGGCATCGCGTGCTGGGCGCCGCTGGTGCCGTTTGCGAAGGCGCGGCTCGGCGTCGACGACGGCGTTCTCGGCCTGCTGCTGCTCAGCCTCGGCATCGGCTCGGTCGCCGCAATGCTGCTGACCGGAATCATGAGCGCGCGCTACGGCAGCAGGCCGATCATCATCGCCGGCGGGCTCGGTCTCGCCCTGGTCCTGCCTCTGCTGGCCATCGCGAGCTCGCCGGAAGCGCTGGCGCTGGCACTTTTCGGCTTCGGCGCCGCGCTCGGCTCCATCGACGTCGCCATGAACATCCACGCGGTGGAGGTGGAGCGCGCAGCGAGACGCCCGCTGATGTCCGGATTCCATGCGCTGTTCAGCATCGGCGGCTTCGCCGGATCCGCGCTGATGACCGCGCTGCTCTCCTTGCAGCTCGGCGCCCTTACTTGCACGCTGATCTGCTCCGTCCTGATGCTGATTGCGATGCTGGTCACCTGGCCGCGCCTGCTCCGCTCCGTGCAGGTGCAGGACGGGCCGCTGTTCGTGCTGCCGCACGGCTCCGTGCTTCTGCTCGCGCTGCTCGGTGCCATCACGTTCCTGGTCGAAGGCGCGATGCTCGATTGGGGCGCACTGCTCGTCATTGGCGCGGGCCTCGTCTCCGAGGCGCAAGGCGGGATCGGCTACATCGTGTTCTCGATCGCGATGACGATGGGCCGGCTCGGCGGCGACGCCGTGGTCGCGCGCATCGGGGATCGCACGACGCTGTTCTGGGGAAGCATCATTGCGGTCGCGGGCTTTGCGGTGCTGCTCACGGCTCCGGTTGCTGCGGTCGCCATAGCCGGCTTCCTGCTCATCGGCCTCGGCGCCTCGAACCTCGTGCCGGTGCTGTTCCGCCGGGCAGCCCGGCAGACGGTGATGCCCACGGGGCTCGCCGTCGCGGCGATCACGACCGCAGGCTACGCCGGCATCCTCGTTGGTCCCGCCGGTGTCGGCTTTGTCGCGCGACTTGGCGGATTGCCGACGGCGTTCTGGCTCCTGGCTGTGCTGATGGGACTGGTCACGCTGTCGGCGCGCATCGTCACGGCGGAGCAGCGCGAGGTATCACCAGTCGACGCGTGAGCGGCCCTACAGATTGCCCAGTGCGATCGATTTGATGATGGGCGCGAGGCTTGCCGAGGTCGCATCGACGATGCGCTGGAACTTGTCGGGGCTGGAATCGCTGTCCGGCTCCATGCCCTGGGCGCGGTAGCTTGCCTGAAGCGCCGGATCGGCCATGGCGAGCCGCGTCGCCTGCGCGATCCGATCGATGATCGCTTCGTCGGTGAGTTTGGGAGCAAAGATGCCGAACCAGCCCTCATATCTGAGATCCGGCATGCCGGATTCGACGGCGGTCGGAATATCCGGCGCGCCGCTCAGCCGCTTTTCGGTCGTGACCGCAAGCAGCCGGATCTTGCCGGCCTGGCTCAGCTGCTGCAGCTGGACCGACATGACGGCAATGACGAGCGAGATCTGGCCGCTGACGAGGTCGTTGGTCGCCTGCGAGACGCCTCGGTACGGCACATGGACCATGTCCAGCGCGCCCGCCTGCTGCTTGAAGGATTCACCGACCAGATGATTTCCCGTGCCGATGCCGGGCGTCCCGTAGGACAGCTTGCCCGGATTGGCCTTCGCGTAGGCGATCAGCTCGCGCAAATTCGCGGCAGGCACCGACGGATGGACGGCGAAAACCAGCGCACTGCTGATCAGGCGGTAGATGGCGCGGAAATCGTCAGCGGAATAGCCGGGATTTGCCGAGGTCAAGGGAATGATGACCTGCGTGCTGCCGTTTCCGAGCAGCAGCGTGTAGCCGTCGGGCTCCTCGCGCGCCACCGCGGCAGCCCCGATCGCGCCGCCCGCACCGCCGATATATTCCACGAAGGTCGGCCCGAGCAGCGATGACATCTTGTCCACCCAGGGACGCCCGATCTGGTCACCCGCTCCGCCGGCTCCGTACGGCAGCACCAGCCGAATGGGACGAGATGGATAGTCGGCGGTCTGCCCGCTGCGCGGAATCGCCGCCAGCGCCGCTGCGCCTGATAACGCACGGACGAATCGTCGTCGCGAGAAGGAAGGCATGTCCGAATTCCGGAAGTCGGTGGTCATTGTCGAGGCGGGACCGGCTCCCAACCAACCAATCGCAGCAATCCGCCACCGGCGTCAATGCTCCGCCCGGACAAGTCCCGGTACGGTCGCCATGGCATGGCGACCTAACCCCTTACGTTCTAAGTCTTATTTCGGCAAGCCGGTGACGATCCAAGCGATCTGCGCAGGTCTGCCAGCCATGCGGCTTTCGGACAGTTTACTGTACGCTTCGTTCTGGTAGATCAAAAAGTAATACCTTTTGACTCCCGTGGTGGGGGCGATGGCGCGTGCCAGAGCATAACGAAGACTCGGCCATTTCGTTTGGGCCATTTCGGCTGTTCCCCAAGTCCCGGCTCTTGGAGAAGGAGGGCTCGCCGCTTCATGTCGGCGGCCGCGCGCTCGATATTCTCATCTTCCTGGCCGAGCGCCCCGGCGAAGTCGTTGACAAGAGAGAGCTGGTCAAGCGCATCTGGGCCGACGTCAATGTCGACGAGGGCAGCCTGCGCTTCCATGTCGCGGCGCTGCGCAAGGCGCTCGGCGACACCGGCAAGTCGGCCCGTTATGTCGTCAATGTGCCCGGCCGCGGCTATTGCTTCGTCGCCTCGCTCGCCCAAGCGGCCCCTCCGGTCGCGCCTGCTTCCCCCGACATAGCTCCTCCTCGCCTGCCCGTTCAGCTCGCGAAGATGATCGGACGAGAGGAGGTCATCGAGAAGATATCGAACGGACTGTCGCTCTATCGCTTCATGACCGTGGTCGGCCCAGGCGGAATCGGCAAGACCGCGGTCGCCGTCACCGTCGGGCATCGGCGTTCCCAGGATTTCGGCGGCCGCGTCTTCTTTGTCGATTTCGGCCCGCTGAGGGATGCCAGCCACATTGCAACCTGCATGGCTTCCGCGGTCGGGCTGACCATCAACGCGGAAGATCCGACGCCGGCCTTGCTGACATTCCTCAACACCGGCCCGGCCCTGCTGATCCTCGACAGCTGCGAACACGTGCTGGATGATCTGGCCCCGCTGGTCGAGCGCATCGTTCGCGAGGCGCCGCAGCTTCGCGTTCTCGCCACCAGCCGCGAGTCGTTCCGGAGCGAAGGCGAGCGGATCTTCCGGCTGTTCCCGCTGGATTGTCCGCCGGAACGGGAAGACCTTGGTGTCGCCGAGGTCCTCACCTACCCCGCGGCCCAGCTCTTCGTCGAGCGTATTGCCCAGAGCTCGGGTCCGTTCCAGCTCAGCGCAGAAGAGGCGCCACTCGTCGCGAGCATCTGCCGGCGCCTCGACGGCATCGCGCTGGCGATCGAGCTCGCGGCGGGCCGCGTCAATGCCTATGGCATCGCAGGCACGGCTTCCCTGCTCGACAGCCGCTTTTCGCTGCAATGGCGCGGACGGCGCACGGCCGTGCCGCGGCACCAGACGCTCGCCGCGGCCCTCGACTGGAGCTACGACCTGCTGTCCGCGGCCGAGAGCGCCACCTTGCGGCGATTGTCGGTGTTCGCCGGGCCCTTCGCGCCGGAGGCGGCTGCCACAGTCGCGGCCGGCGACGGCCTCGGCGCATCGGAAACGCTGGAGGCGGTCGACAGCCTGGTCACCAAATCGCTGATCTCGCCGTCCGGCTCGCGCACGCTGCGCTACCGCCTGCTCGACACCACGCGCACCTACGCGCATGGAAAGCTCAACGAGCTCGGTGAAACCAGGCTGTTCGCGCGGCGCCACGCCGAGCATTTTCGCGATTTCTTCGAGCGCGCCGAGGCCGACACGTCGACGCCGCTGCCCGAATGGCTGCACGTCTACGGTGCGGAGCTGGACAATGTGCGGGCGGCGCTGAACTGGGCGTTCGGGCCTGACGGCGATCCGGCGCTGGGAATCGCGCTGACGGCGGCCGCGGTCACGTTGTGGGTGCGCCTTTCGCTGTTCGCCGAATGCCGCGAGCGCACGAGAACGGCACTCGCCGCGCTCGGAGACGGCGGCGACGACCGCGTCCGCATGCAGCTCCTGTCGGCGCTCGGCTGGTCGCTGATGTATGGCGAGGGCCGCGCGCGCGAGGCGCGCCCGATCCTCGAGACGACTCTCGAGCTGGCCGACAGGCTCGACGACAAGGATTTCCGCCTGCGCGCGCTCTGGGGCCTGTGCATCGACCAGTTCAACAACGGACAGTTCGGCAAGGCCCGCGCACTCGCCGATCGTTTTGCGAACGCGGCGGCGAATTCTCCCGACAAGTCCGACCTCATGCTGGGCGACCGGCTGATGGCCGTCGCACTGCATTATCTCGGGGACCAGAACGACGCGCGGCTGCGCATCGACCGGGTGAACGCGTCGCTGCATGTGCTGGCGGAGAAGCCGAAGATCTTCCCGCTCGATCTCAGGATCTCGACGCAATATTTCCGGGCCCGCATCCTGTGGCTGCAGGGCCTCGCCGACCAGGCCCAGGCGCTGGCCGCACGAACCATCGAGGAAGGCCTCGCCAACGGCCACGCGCTGACCTTCTGCAGCGTGCTGGGACAGGCGGCCGGCCCGATCGCCTTCTGGGCCGGCGATCTCGACGCCGCGGAGCGCCACGGCACCGAGCTGCTCGAACACACCGAGCGGCACGCGATCCGGCTATGGGGCCTGTGGGCACGCGCCTTCAATGCGGCGGTCATTGCCAGGCGTGGCGACGCTGCGACCGGTCTGCCGCTGCTGCGCGACGAGCTCAACCGCGCCGGCGATGCGCGCTTCCTGCCGCGCTTCCTTCCTTTGCTCGGCGAGCTCGCCGCGTGTTCCGGAGAGGCCGACCAGGTCGATCGCGGCCTCGACGTGATCGAGGACGCCCTGACCCGCTGCAACGACCGGCAGGAGCTCTGGTATCTGCCCGAGCTGATCCGCATCAAGGCAGAATTGATGCGCAGGAGCGCCCGGCATTCGGCGGACGCCGAAGCGCGCTTTCGCGAGGCCATGGAGATCGCCGCCCTGCAGGGCGCGCGCTTCTGGGAGCTGCGTTGCGCGACCAGCCTCGCGCGACTGATGAGCGGGGCCGGCCGGAATGCGGAGGCCCTCACAATTCTGGAACGCGCATGCGAGCCGTTCACCGAAGGCGCCGGCATCGCCGACCTCCGCAGCGCACGCGATTTGATCGCGCAGTTGCGGAGCTGACGGGACTGCCGGCGGCGGTTCATTTTGCCCGCGGAATGAATCCAGGCACGCCGGTCTCGACAACCGAATTGAACCGGATGTTCGTCGTGATCCCGTCTTGCATCTGCCGCATGGCGTCTTCAGGCAGCGCCGAAATATCGAAGTTCTCCCGGATGCGCCGAGGATTGGTCGAGGTCGTCAGGAACGCCGTGCCGCGCTGGACGGCCCATGCCAGCGCAACCTGGGCCGGCGTCTTGTTCAGGCGTTCCGCGATGGCGGTGATCACCGGGTCGGCCAGGAGGTTCGGCTCCATGGCGTGTCCCAGCGCGGCAAACGCCTGCAGGACAATTCCATGCTCCCGGCAAAAATCGAGCAACTCCCATTCGGGAAGATACGGATGCGATTCCACCTGCACCATGGCGGGCCTGATCCGCGCAACGGCAACGATCTCGCGCAGCTTCTCCAGGGTAATGTCCGACAGGCCGATCGACCTGCAGTGCCCCTCGTCGACGAGGCGCTCCAGCGCTCCCCATGTCTCCGCCAGCGTCACACCTGAATCATAGATGACCCGACCGCTTGCGTCGCGCGGGTCCTGCTCGTCGCCGGGCTGAAAGGCAAAGGGCGTATGGATGATATAGCAGTCGATGTCGTCGACTTGCAGCCGCCGGCGGCTGGCGTCGAAGGCAGGCTTGACCCGCTCCGGCCGATGATTGGTGTTCCACAGCTTCGTCGTCACGAACAGGTCCTGACGCCGAAGCGTGCCCGCCCTGAACGCGTCCTGCATTGCATTGCCGACGGCCTCTTCGTTGCGATAGCGCTCCGCACAATCGAGATGTCGAAATCCGGCCTCCAATGCGGCCCTGGTGGCCTGCCTGGTCACCAGCGGATCGGGAATGAGCGTGCCAAATCCGACTGCGGGAATCGTCACGGCCTCATGGGTGGGAATCTTCGTGTCACGAAGCGAATCGGAGGTCGTCATGGGATACTCCTTGTTGACTGCCAGCCGCGCGATGCGGACGAAGCGATTGAGGTTGCGGACACAACGTCATTTGACCCTCCGGCGTCAGCTGGCGGGACGCGGCTTGCGAAGAAAGAACACCAGCGGGATCACGACGAGCATGGCGAACATCAGGATCTCGAACTGATCGATCACCGCGACCGTGGCCGCCTGACGCGTGACCATGCCGTTGAGCGCGGCAAGGCCCGGCTTCCCGATCGGGCCGGCAACGTTCGCCGCGACACGGAACGGCGTGAGATGCTTGGCGAGCGCGACGTGCACGGCCTGCGTGTTGGCATAGAAGAAGAGCTGGACCACCGCGATGCCGATGGTGCTGCCATAAAGGCGCGACAGGTTGATCAGCGCGCTGCCTTCCGGGCGGAGCTTCGGATCGAGCGTACCGAACGCGGCCCTCGCCAGCGCCGGCAGCAACATGCCGATACCCGCGCCCTGGAGGAAGCCGGCCTCGACGACCGGCCGCCAGTCCATCGCCGGCGAATAGCCGAGCATCAGCCAATTGGCATAGACCACCAGCGCCATTCCACCCATGAGGAACGGCCGGTAGTCGACCTGCCCCGGAACCAGGCTGGTCAGCACCAGTGCTCCGACCAGTGCCACGCCGCGCGGAATGGTCATGTAGCCGGTGGTGTCGACGGGATAGTTGAGCAGCTCCTCCAGCATCGGAGATGTCAGGGCCAGGGTCGGCAGCAGGACGAAACCAAGCGCGAAGGAGATCACCGTCGAGAGCAGGAGATTGCGATCCCTGAACAGCGCCGTGCGGAGAAAATGTTCCTTCGTCGTCAAGACGTGCACAATGAAGAGATAGAAGCCCAGGACCGAGGCGCTGGCTTCGACCCAGATCTCGGTCGAGGCGAACCATTCGAGACGCTCGCCGCGGTCCAGCAGCATCTGCAATCCGATCATGCCGACCGAGAAGGTCGTCGGGCCGAAGAAATCGAACGGCTGGCTCCGCTCTGCCCGCTTCTCGCCCATTTGGGCCATCGCCAGAAAGATGAAGGCCGTCATCGGCAGGCTGACATAGAAGATCGACGCCCAGCCGTAATATTCGCTGAGCCAGCCGCCAAGGGCGGGGCCGGTGCTGATGCCGAGCAGCGAGCAGGCCGTCGACGCCAGCCCCATGCGCGCCTGCCGCGCCGGCGGCGTCGCCTCGAGCAGGATCGCCAGGGAAAGCGGCGCAAGCGGTCCGCTCGCCGCGCCCTGGAGAATCCGCGCCAGTACGAACTGGATCGACGTCGTCGCCAGCGTGTCGAGGACAAGACCAAGCGCAAAGACGACAAGCGCCGCCTGATAGACCGCCTTGCGGCCATAGCGTCCGGCGAGCCATTGCGTGATCGACATGGTCACGGCGCTCGCCGCGATATACGAGGAGAACACCCAGCCGACCTCGTCATTGGCCATCGAGAGCGTGGCCTGGATGTGCGGCAACGCGGCGTTCGGTATCGAGATGTTGACGGCCTGCATGTAGGTCGCCATGAGGGCGGCCGCCGATATGGCATGATGGCCGCCGGCCACTTCTGTCGATGGGAGGGGCGTACTCATTTGACCTCCGTCGCAAGCGCGCGTTGGAGCGGAGGCAGCCAGCTGCGGCGATGGCCGGTGTCGACCCGCGCCGTCACGCTGATGCCCGAGAACAGCGGCCGGGCCGGATCGGGCTCGTCGAGCTCGAGGCGCACCGGCAGCCGCTGCACGACCTTGACCCAATTCCCGGTCGCATTCTCCGGCGGCAGGACCGAGAAGTCCGACCCGGTGCCGGGACTCATGCTGACGATATGCGCCCTGAACTTGCGATCCGGGTAGGCGTCGACGTCGATCGTCGCCTCCTGGCCGGGACGCATATGGGTCAGCCCCGTCTCGCGAAAATTTGCCTCGATCCAGACGTCCCGGCTCGACATCAGCGAGAACGTGGGCGCCCCCGCATTGACGAAGCCGCCGATCTGCAGATCGTCCACCTTGGTCACGATACCGTCGTCGGGTGCCCTCACCGTGGCGTAGGAGAGATCGAGGCGCGCACGATCGAGCTGCGCTCTTGCCGCGCGGACGGTCGGATGGCGATCGGCATCGATATCGGGATCGCCATTGAGCGCGACGACCGTGTTGGCGATCTGCTGTTCGATCGATGCCATGCGATGGCGGGCGACCTTGAGATCGGTCTCGGCCCGCTCATAGACCGCGCGCGGCGTGAAGTCGGAGGCGACCAGCATCTTCTTGCGGTCGAACTCGCGCTCGTCGAAAGAGGCGGAGTCCTTTGCCGATTGCAGTTCCGCCTGTTGCTGGCGATAGGTCGCCTTGAGGGAGTCGATCTGGAGCCGCGCGCTGCCGAGCCGCGCTTCGGCCTGATCGACGGCAATCTGATAGGGCTCGGGATCGATCCGGAACAGGACCTGGCCCTGCCGCACGCGCTCGTTGTCGTGCACCGCGATCTCGACGGCCTGGCCTGACACCCGCGCATTGATGGTCACCTTGGCGGCGCGCACGAACGCATCGTCGGTCGAGACAAATTGTTCCTGCGCCAGATACATGAAGGCGCCGAACGCGGCCACCGCGGTCGGCAGCACGAGCATCAAGGGCCGGCGCAGCCGCCTGCCAAGGTTCGCTGCGAACGACTGCGGAGCCTCCTCGCTGCCGCGAAAGCTGCGATCGCCCAGCCAGCCGGCGATTGGCGCAAAATTCAAACCCATCGTCCTCGTCCTTATCTCATTTACTAACGCTCGTTATAGATATTGTACGCCGATGCTGCGATCAAGGCGTCCGGCCATTGATTTTTATAACGATCCATACAAATATATGTGTGGAACATGGCAACCGGGGTCTTGGCGATATGGCACGGAAGAAAAGCGAGACGGGCCCGGCGCGCCGCGGACGGCCGCCTGCCTACGATGCAGAGACGGCCCTCAAGCAGGCCACCGAAACGTTCTGGAGGACCGGCTACTCCGGCACATCCCTGGACAAGGTCGCCGCTGCGACCGGCATGAGCCCACCGAGCCTCTACGCGGTATTCGGCAACAAGCACGCACTCTATCTCGAGGCGCTCGCGCGCTATTGGGAGATGAGTCTTGCCGCAACGCGCGAGGCCCTCGCGGGGGACCATCCCCTGGACGAAGCCCTGATGCTGGCCTACGACGCCGCGCTGTCGATCTATTTTTCCGGCAAGGGAACCGCGCGCGGCTGCTTCGTGGTGGGAACCGCGGTGACCGAAGTGGCAGAAGATGCGGCAATCCGCAGCAGCGTTGCGGCGGGACTGCGCGCGATCGATGCCGATTTCGAGGCCCGCTTCCGTCTTGCCCAGGACAAGGGCGAACTGACGCGCGAGGCCGACCCGGCCGCGCTTGCGATCCTTGCCGCCGCCACGATGCAGACCATCGCCATTCGCGCGCGCGCCGGCGCCCGCCGCGCCGACCTTCGCGAGCTTGCCCGGAAGGCGGTGAATGTGATGCTCGGACGCCGGACGGAGGCGCGCTGAGCCGTAGCGGGTTTCCGAGGCGGCCGTTCATGGCCGTGGATCCGGGGAAGCGTCGTCCTCCTTCACCAGCCTTGCCGGCTCATCGTACCCGGCGCGACTGCTGTAGAAGACCAGCCCCATCAAACCGAAGCCGACAGCAAGGGAGACGATCACGCCGAGGACGAGTGCAACGTAGCCCGAGGCCGGAACGTCCGTGCCGGCCGCACTGGTCCAGCCCAGATAGGACAGGACGGCCGCGCCGACGAGCAATATCAGCAGTGTGGCGACGATCACCCACGAACCTCCGCCCATCGACCTCAGCGAGATGATGATTGAATCCATTGTCGTCGCCCGCTTCACGGGTGCGGTCAGCTCTTTGCCGGCTTCGGGAACAGATTCGTAGAAGTTCGTGTGCGGCTTCATGATCGTTCTCCCTTGTGAAACGGGTTGCCAGCTCTCTGTTGTGCGCCCATGGGTACCGTGAGCCGCGTCAGCGCGGTCGATCAGGCCATGACTGACGAAATATTGCGCGAGCTGCTCGAAACGTTCGCCATGGTCTTCTCCTCGTGACTTTCAAGCGTGACTCAGGGATCGCTGCCGTCCGGTGGACGATGCAGCGTCGTGTCTTCGGCGACGATCTTGCGGCTAGTGGAGCGCGGTCGCCCGCCGCGGCAGCTTCCAGCCGGGCCGGATGAAGTGACAGGTGTAGCCGTCCGGGTAGCGTTCGAGGTAATCCTGATGCTCGGGCTCGGCTTCCCAGAACTCGCCGGCCGGCGTGATCTCGGTGACGACCTTGCCGGGCCACAGGCCCGACGCATCGACGTCGGCGATGGTGTCCTCCGCGATCCGCTTCTGCTCGTCGCTGGTCGTGAAGATCGCGGAACGATAGCTGGTGCCCCAGTCGTTGCCCTGACGGTTGAGCGTGGTGGGATCGTGGATCTGGAAGAAGAACTCCAGCATGGTCCGGTAGCTCGTCTTCGCCGGATCGAAAACGATCTCGATCGCCTCGGCATGGCCCTCATGGTTGCGATAGGTCGCGTTCTTCACCTCGCCGCCGGTGTAGCCGACGCGGGTGGAGATCACGCCCGGCTGCTTGCGGATCAGGTCCTGCATGCCCCAGAAGCAGCCTCCGGCCAACACTGCACGTTCCGTCGTCATTTGATGCTCCATTGGTTCGATCAAGATGCCACCGCCCTACTTAGCAGCTGCATGAAGGCGCGGGTCATCATGGTCGTCGTGATATTCGAGGCCCAGCGGGCCGATGGCGGAGACCTGCGTGACGTATTCGCCTGATTTCGCCCAGTGAAAATGCCAGGTCTCGCCGGGCAGCACGATGACGCTGCCCGGCGGATAGGCCATGACCTTGTCGCCATCAAAGATCTCGCCGAGCCCGATGTAGAACACACCCGACATGACGGTGTAGATGCGGTCCTCGGGATGCTTGTGCGGCATCAGCCTGGTGCCGCCGGGCACCTTGACCCGGACCACGTAAGGTCCGGGTTCATTGGGGTGGCCGACCATGACGGCCAGCCGCGCGCCCGGCGGGAATGCGGGGAACGGCTGCCACGCGACGTCGTCGGGCAGGATCGCCCGGAACCTGTCTTCATCAGGCTGATGTTGGCGAGGCATGGCACTGCTCCCTCTGTTCAGTCAGGTCAGCTTGGCGTCGAGCGTGATCGCGGCGTTGAGCACTTTCGACACCGGACAATTCTTCTCGGCCTCGCCGGCGATGCGGGCGAAGCCGGCATCGTCGAGGTTCGGCACCTTGGCGCGCAAGGTGAGCGCCGACTTGCCGATCTTGAAGCCCTTGCCTTCCGGCTCGAGCGTGACGGCTGCTTCCGTCGAGAGCTCGGTCGGCGTGAAGCCGGCGAGCTGAAGGCCGAAGGCCAGCGCCATCGTGAAACAGCCGGCATGGGCCGCCGCGATCAATTCCTCGGGATTGGTCCCCTTCTCGTTCTCGAAGCGGGTCTTGAACGAATAGGGCGTCTCGGCGAGCACGCCGGATTCGCTCGATATATGGCCGGTACCGTCGCGACCGGTGCCCTTCCAGACTGCTGTTGCCTTGCGGATCATCTCACTTCTCCTTGTTTGTCTTCTGGCACCGGCACTCCGCACCGGAGGAAGGCGACCTTGGCATCGCCGCCTGTCGCCTCTCCAACCGGTCGAGCGCCGCAGCGGTTCCGTCAACTGCCGATCTGTCCGACGTGGAAGCCGAGCCGGTTCTCGACATCGCCGGCGCGGTGGAAGCCGCGCGCCATCAGCGCCTTGATGCGGCTCTGGCTTGCCGGGCGGCCAAGAGCGGCCAGGAACGCGTCCCACTCCGGCCTGATCTCCGCGTCCGGCGGCAGGCTCGCGACATCGACGAGACGCTTGGTCTCGGCAATGGCCTGCTTGTCGAACGAGGCGATGCGCATGGCGAGCGCCTCGACGAAGCCGTCGAGCTCGGCATCCGGCAGGGACCGGTTCACATAGCCGTAGCGTTCGGCGAGATCGCCGTGGATGTCGTCCGCGCCGAGCAGCACTTCGAGCGCGCGGCCGCGGCCCATCAGGCGCGGCAAGCGCGCCATCGGTCCACCGCCGGGCACCAGGCCCGCACCGACCTCCCATTGCGACAGGATCGCCTTCTCGCGGCTGGCAAAACGCATGTCGCTGGCGAGCGCGAGCTCGCTGCCGACGCCGGTCGCGCGGCCCCGGATCGAGGCGATGGAGACAACAGGCGCGCGACTGAGACGCACCAGCATGTCGGGCAGCGCCTGCAGACCGGTCGGCCCGGGCGGGATACTGAGGGAATCCTCCAGCGGCGCGAGGAAGTCGTAATGCGTGATGAAGAAGCCTTCGACGGCACTGTCGAACACGACGACCTTGACGTCCGGATCGGTCTCGATCGCGGTGATGATGTCGCCCAGCAGCGGAAGCTGCTTCGGGCCGAAGATGTTCACCGGCGGCATGTCGAAGGTGACACGCCAGTAGGACGGCAGGCGGCGCTCCAGATGGATGTCCTCGGTCGTGAAGCTGCGTTCGGGGCGGTTCATGGGTTTACTCCTGATGCGTGGATGGAGGACGGGACGCGCGGTGATGCGCGTCCCTGCTCGTCTCAGATCGACTGGCGCAGCGGCCGGAACGCGGTGCGCACTTCCGCGGAGAACAGCGCGGGCTGCTCCCAGGCCGCGAAGTGACCACCCTTGTCGAGCCGGTTGTAGTGCATCAGCTTCGGGTAGGCCTTCTCGGCCCAGCTGCGCGGCGCGGCATAGATCTCGTCCGGGAAGACGCTGACGGCGACCGGGATCTTGATGTGCTTGGGCTCGAAGAACACCAGCTTGTTCTCCCAGTACAGCCGCGCGGAGGAGACCGCGGTGTTGGTGAGCCAATACAGCGTGATGTTGTCGATCACGTCGTCGCGCGACAGGCCTTCCGTCTTGCCGTCAAACACGCGCGCGATCATCGCGGCGCTGCGCGCGTCGTGATCGAGCATCCAGGACGCAAGGCCCGCCGGCGAGTCGACCAGGCCATAGAGCGTCTGCGGCCGGTTCGACATCTCGATCGCGTAGCCGAGACCGTGCTTGTAGAAGTCGTCGAGCTGGTCATAGGCAATGCGCTCGTCGGCCGAGAGGTTTGACGGGCGCGCCCCGCCGGGCTGAAGCGCCTTGGCGATGTCATCAGGGACGGTGGCGGGCATGTTAGTGTGGATGCCGAGCAGCTCCGGCGGCGCGAGCACCGCCATTTGCTCGGTGATGGCATTGCCCCAGTCGCCGCCTTGCGCGACGTAGCGGTTGTAGCCGAGCCGCTTCATCAGCACGATCCAGGCGCGCGCGATGCGCTGGGGATCCCAGCCGAGCGCCGTCGGCTTGCCGGAGAAGCCGTGGCCGGGCAGCGAGGGGATCACGAGATCGAAGGCGTCGGCGGCCTTGGCGCCGTGCGCGGTCGGATCGGTGAGCGGGCCGACGATCTTCATCTGCTCGATGATCGAGCCGGGCCAGCCATGCGTGACGATCATCGGCAGCGCGTTGTCGTGGCGGGAGCGGACGTGGATGAAGTGGATGTCGACGCCGTCGATCTCGGTGACGAATTGCGGCAGCGCGTTGAGCCGCGCCTCCATCTTGCGCCAGTCATAATCGTTCTGCCAGTAGCGCACGAGCTGCTGCACCGTCGTTAGTTGCACGCCCTGCGACTGGTCGGCGACGATCTCGCGATCGGGCCAGCGCGTCGCAGCCAGGCGGCGGCGCAGGTCGAGCAGATCCTCCTCGGGCACGTTGACGTGGAACGGGCGGATTGCGCCGCTCGCGGCCGCCTTTGCGGGGCGCAGCGGCAGCAGGCTTGCAACGCTGGCGGCAACCGCGGTCATCGCGGCCTGGCCCAGCAATTGACGGCGGTCGGGGTTGAGAATGTCGGCGCGTGCTTGCGTGGTCATGTTGAGTCTCCCTTGCTTTGGTCGGTATCGTTGACCGAATTCGAAATCGAGACGTCGGCGCGTCGTGCAAGGAGATTGGCGCAGGCCCTTCCGGTTTGCTCGTTATGGATTGTTAGACTGCGTTAGTCGTTGCGAGTCTGCGCGCTTGAGGCGAGCGATCGATGATCTTGCGATGGGCGTGATACAACGCGAAACGGCGCCATCGCGCGCCGTGAACGGAGAATGCCGCCACTTCAGGACGGCAGTGGCTGACCGGCCTGCTCACGCACGATGTAGTCGGCGTACCAGTCCGCCCAATTGTCGTCGTGTCCGCCGGTTCGCTTCTCGTGCTCGCCATGCGCCACCGCCGCGCGGCGCAGTGCTGCGGCGAGATCAGTTTGCGATGCGAATCTCGTGTCGTCGCCTGCGATGCGTCCGGGATCGTGCGGTGACCTCCTGGAACAGCCAGCCATTGCCGTCGGGATCGCTGAACGAGGCGAAGGAGCTGTAGCTGCCGCGCTTCGGGTCAGCGCCACTGACCCGGACACTGCCGAACAGATATGGCTCGTCCGGCCCGGCGTGAACATCGCCGCCGCCGTGGAATGGTTCACTGACCGCGATGCCGCGGTCGAGCAGATCTCGTCGTGCGGCCTCCAGATCGGAGACGATCAGATACAGGCCGCGCGCCGATCCGGGCGCTGCCGCCGTGACGTTCCTGCCGAAAATCACCGAGCAGGCCGAGCCCGGCGGCGTGAACTGGATCACGCGCCAGTCGTCGCCAGAGGCAAAGTCGGCGTCCAGTCGCCAGCCGAGGCGCATGTAGAACGCCTTGGCGCGGTCGACGTCGGACACCGGGATGACGACGACCTCGAGCTTCAGATCAACGCTACGCGATGGCGAGGACTTGGTCCCGGTTTCGCGATCGATTTCGAGTGTGGCCATGTCGAACTCCCTGGTATGAGGCACGGGTTCGCAACCGAACCCATTCTTTGCAGGCTCAACTTTGCTTTGCAGACTCCACTTTGCGCAGACCGGCGAATGCCGCTCGTTCTCGAATGCTTTCGCTCGTTAGCGGTTCCGGACGCAGTCGAACTTCAAGCAGCCGGCATCACGATGGTCACCCGCGTGCCGCCCTCCCCCGCCTCGCCATGCAACCGCGCGTGGATGCTGCGTGCGAGCCCTTCGAGGATGCGGCTGCCGGTGCCCTCAAGCGGGCCTGTGGCGCCGATCCCGTTGTCGGCCACCGTGCAGACCCAGGCGCCGTCGCGGTTGTCCATGTCGATGCGGATCAGCGCGCCATTCTTGTTCGGGAAGGCGTGCTTTGCCGCGTTCGTGACCAGCTCCGTCAGCATCAGCGCGAGCCGATGACATTGCGATGCCGGCAGCACGCCGCTCTCGATCGCGGCCTCGCAGCGGACGCCCACCGGCTCCAGCACCGCCTCGGAGAGCGCTCCGCAGAGATTTTCGAAGAAGGCCCCGACGGCGACGGCGGATTGATCGTCGTTGTCGGACAGGAGCTGATAGAGCCTGCCGAAGGCAACGACGCGCCGCTCGAACCGATCCACCGCAAGCGACACGTCCCTGGTGCCGGCCCGCGTGAAGTCGCGACGGACTGACGCCCCCAGCAGCGTCAGCGTGTTCTTCATGCGATGATGGGACTCCCGCAGCACGAGTTCCCAATCACGCGACTGATCGTCAAGGCTTGCGCCAAACTGAGATCGGGCAGCGCTGGCGTTCGACATGGAGCCGATAACGGACATGATAGCCTCCCCGTTGGAACAGGACCTAACTCGAAGGCCATACTGGATGCATTGCGCGCGATTTGCCCGTTAGACGTTGCAAGATTCTGTTATGATTGGCGGCTTCACATCCTGGCAGCTGAGGATCTCGTCGCGACGGTCAAGCCTGCTGACGAATTGTCGCAGTCGCATCGTAAACCGCTCGCGTTTAAGCAAAATCTGCGACGGATATGCCGTCTGCGTGCGGCGATCCCCACGCGATTTCGCCACTTTCGGTCCGTTTACTGATAACTTCGCTCTGGTCAATCAAAGCGCAGACGTCAGCCCTTTCATTGGAATCATTGGCCCGTGCCGGACACGAACGACCAGGATTCGACCATTGCCTTCGGTCCATTCCGGCTGCTTGCAAAGTCGCGGCTGCTGGAGAAGGACGGCGCCCCGCTTCACCTTGGCGGCCGCGCGCTCGACATTCTCATTTTTCTCGCCGAGCGCGCCGGCGAGGTCGTTGACAAGCGCGAATTGATCAAGCGCGTCTGGTCCGGCGTGACGGTGGACGAAGGCAGCCTGCGCTTCCACATCACGACGTTGCGCAAGGCCTTAGGGGATGCCGGCGAAGGTGCGCGCTACGTCGTCAACGTCCCCGGACGCGGCTATTGTTTCACCGCCCCGCTGCTTCACACTGCACCTTCGGAGAGCCGGACCAGCCCGCCTGTCGCATCGCCCCACGCGCTGCCCTCACCGCTTGCGAGGATGATCGGGCGGGATGAGGCCGTCGAGAAGATTTCGGCCGAGCTTGCCCTGCATCGCTTCGTCACAATCGTCGGCCCCGGCGGGATCGGCAAGACCTCGGTCGCACTTGCCGTCGCGCATGGCGAGCTCGAGGCCTTCGACGGCCGGGTGAGCTTCGTCGATTTCGGAGCGCTGACGGATGCCCGGCTCGTTCCCGGAACGATTGCGGCCACCTTGGGCCTGACCGTCAATTCCGACGACCCGATGCCGGGCCTGCTGGCGTTCCTGCGCAGCCGGCGGACGCTGCTGCTCTTCGACAGTTGCGAGCACATCCTCGACGAGCTCGCACCGGTGGCCGAGCGCCTCGTCCAGGAGGCGCCGGCGCTGCATATTCTCGCAACCAGCCGCGAATCCTTTCGCAGCGAAGGTGAGCGCGTCCATCGGCTGTTTCCACTGGATTGCCCGCCAGAGCGCGACGGGCTCGGCATCGCCGACATCCTTGCCTATCCCGCAAGCCAACTCTTCGTGGAACGCATTGCCGAGAGCCTGAGCGAATTCGAGCTCAGCGAGGAGGATGCGCCGCTCGTCGCGGAGATCTGCCGGCGGCTGGACGGCATCGCGCTCGCGATCGAGCTCGCGGCCGGACGTGTGAACGCCTATGGCATTGCTGGCACCGCCTCGCTGCTGGACAGCCGCTTCTCGCTGCTGTGGCGGGGACGGCGCAGTGCAATCCCGCGGCACCAGACCCTGAGCGCGGCACTCGCCTGGAGCTACGACTTGCTGCCGGCAGCCGAAAGCGCAACGTTGCGCGGATTGTCGGTGTTCGTCGGGCCCTTCACTCTCGAAGCCGCGCTTGCCGTCGCGTCCTGCCAGGGCATCGGCGAATCCGAGGCGGTCGAAGCCATCTCGAACCTGCTCGCCAAGTCCCTGATCGCGACCTCGCCCGCGGAGCGGCGGCTGCGCTATCGCCTGCTCGACACCACCCGCGCCTTCACCGGCGGCAAGCTCGTCGAGCACGGCGAAGCGGCCCGCGTCGCGCGTGCGCACGCCGAATATTTCCGCGATTTCCTGCGCGACATCGCGCTCAAATCCACGGGCATGCAAAGCGCGGGCGGCTTCCTTCCCTATGCCGACCACCTGCCCAATGTGAGGGCCGCGCTGACCTGGAGCTTCTCGGACGGCGGCGACCGGACGATCGGCGTGGATCTGGCGGCCTCGGCGGCCCAGTTCTTCCTCGAGCTGACATTGCTGACGGAATGCTACCGCTGGACACAGCAGGCGCTGGTGTCTCTCGATACGGGCGCGATCGACAGCCGCCAGGAGATGACGTTGCAGGCCGCGCTCGGCGTCTCCGTGATGTTCACGCAGGGCAATACGGAGGCGGTCCGCTCCGCGTTCACGCGCAGCCTCCAACTTGCCAGAGAGCTCGAGGACCTGCACTGGCAGCTCTGGCTGCTGCGCGGCTTGCACATCTACCTGACCAGGGTCGGAGATTTTCACGGCGCGCTCGGGACCGGCATGCAAGGCGAAGGCGTCGCGCGGAAGCTGAATGATCCGGCCGCCGCACTGAACGTGGAATGGATGCTCGGCGTCGCGCATCACCTGATCGGCAACCAGGACAAGGCCGTGCAGTTCTGCGAGAGCGCGATGGTGCACAATCCCGGCTCGCAGCGGCTGAACATCGGCCATCTCGGTTACGACGACCGTATCGTTGCGCTGGTGGCGCTGGCGCGCGGGCTCTGGCTCACCGGCCGGCCCGATCGTGCCATCGAGGCGGCCAGATACACGGTGCGTGAGGCCGAGCTGCTCGAGCAGCCGCTCACCCTCGGCATTTCCCTGATCTGGACCATCTACGTGTTCCTCTGGGTCGGCGACTGGGCGAGTGCCGAAAGCCTGATCGAGCGGCTGATCGACCATTCGGCGCGCCACTTCCTCGGCCCCTATCACGCGGTCGGCATCGGCCAGAAGGGCGAGCTGCTGCTGCGCCGCGGCGACGTCGCCGGCGGGATCGAGCATCTTCGCCGCAGCCAGGCCACCCTGTACGCCACCCGGCACCGGATCATGACGACGGTGTTTGCGACCGCGCTCGCGGAGGGCCTTGCCTCCCAGGACCAGCCCAACGAGGCCTTGCGCACGATCGATGAGGCGATCGCCCAGATCCCCGATCACGGCGAATCCTTCGACATGCCGGAGATGCTCAGGGTCAAGGGCGACATCCTGGCCCGATCGGGCAATGCCGCGGAGGCCGAGAATTACTTCCGGAAATCGCTTGAGCTATCGCGCCGGCAAAGCGCGCTCGGCTGGGAGCTGCGCGGGGCAATCAGCCTCGGCCGCGTCTGGCGTCATGCCGGAAAGGCTGGCGAGGCACGCGATCTGCTCACGCCGCTCGTCGCGCGGTACCAGGAGGGCCTCCAGACCCGCGATCTGTTAGCTGCCAGGGAGCTCATGGGCGCGCTGAATTGAGAGTATCTTCAACGAGATACCGCCATACTGCCTGCTCGCAAGTCCTAACAACTTCTAACACGCCAAGCCGCATGCGCCCCGCCATGGTGGTGACGTTTCACGGTGGATATGGCGGGACATGGCTCTTCTTGACGATGTAATCGATGCCAGCGGCGGTTTGGACCGCTGGAACGGCTTGGACCGCTTCACGCTCCACCTTTCCGTCGGCGGAACGCTGTTCTCCAGTGCCGGACACGCCAGAGAATTCAAGGATGTGACCGCGGAAGGTTCGACCCGGACGCAATCCGTCCGCTTCACCGGCATCACCGGGGGAGAGCACTCAGGCTCGTTTCAACCGGACGCGATCACGATCGAAAGCCTGGATGGCGAGGTGCTGCGGACCTGGCACAATCCGAGCCTTGCGTTTCCCGAGGCCAGTGCCCCCGCGCTGGCGGACGAACTGCATCTGGTCTTCTTCTGCGGCGTCGCGATCTGGAGCTATTTGACGATCCCGTTCCTGCTCGCTCATCCCGATGTCGTGCTGGAGGAGCTGTCACCCCGGTCTGAAGGCACTGAGACCTGGCGGCGGCTGCGGGCGCAATTCCCCGCGCACCTGATCACGCTCGCGCCCGAGCAGATCTTCTATTTCGACCAGAACGCTTTGCAGCGGCGGACGGATCACGATCTCTTCGGGATGAAGGTCGCGCATCATTCCTGGGCCCATGACAATTTCGACGGCATCGTGGTGCCGACGCTTCGGCGCGTGCAGACGCTGCAGGCTGATGGAACCCAGATTGCCAAGCCCGTGCTGATGGACGTCGAGATCTTCGACGCCGTGTTCGAGTAGCAGCGGCGACACGCCGCCCTCGCAACGTCTACGCGAGGCCCAGTGAACGCAGAGCACGAAACTCACACCAGTGTGTCGATCGCCGCGTCGTGTCCCGCCTGCCCTCGCACTACGCCAATCGGCGCAAAGAATTGAAAAGGCTGACAAAGTCGGCCTCTCTGCGACGGGCTGTCACACCATATTCGCGCACACAAAATCTAACACATCCTAATCATCACTAACGGGCTTCTTGTCCGGCTCATGCCTATCCTGCGAGCATCGAAAACCTTCTTGAAAGCCTTGTTGAAAGCTTTGGGCTTGAGAGTTTGCCGGTCGCCGCCAGCGGCCGTGATGCCAAGAGAGGACGAGCGATGTTTACCGACTTGCAGGCGGCGCCTGCCTGGATTGATCTTCAGGCCGCCCCACGCGATCATCAGGTCCGCCAGGCGGCACAGGCGATCCCCAGGGAACGCGGATGGCGCCGCATCGACCGCAGCCCGGAGGCGGCGGTCGAGGACATCACGATCTCGCGGTGGGAGGATCTCAGAGACAGCTCGTCGCACGACGCGACGACGCCGGAGGATCGCTACTTCGTCGGCATTGCCCTGCAGACCACGCGCGCGAAATTGACCCGCGACCGCCAGGTCATCTTCGACGGCACCATGCCCGCAGGAACACTTTATGTCAGCGCGCCGTCGAAGCCTCTCGCCGCACAATTCCAGGCGCCTTGCGCCTTCCTGCACTTCCACATCTCCGCTGATCATTTCCCGGCGCAAATGCCTGCCGCGGAAGGACTTGGCGACCTCGTCCTGCTGCGCGACCCGCTCGCCGCCGAACTCGCCAGGGCGCTGACCGAGCACAGCAATGCCGCGGACCAGCAGTTCGCACGCTGCATCGGCAAGACCCTTGCGATGCACCTGGCCCGGCTGGAGCCGCCGCGCGCCAGGGTCAACGCCTTGCCGAAATGGCGGCTGCGGCGCGTCGAGCAATACATCGCGGACAATTTCGACCGCTGCATCAGCCTGTGCGAACTCGCCAATGTCGCCGGCCTGTCCAGGATGCACTTTGCAGCGCAATTCCGCGCGGCGACCGGCTACCGTCCGCGCGAATATCTGCTCAATCACCGGATCGAGCACGCGAAGACGCTGCTCGCAACGACCGGGCGGCCCTTGGCCGAGATCGCGCTTGCAGTCGGTTTCAGCACGCAGGCGCATTTTTCGACCGTCTTCAAGCGCATCAGCGGCCAGTCTCCGGCACGCTGGCGCCTCGCCAGCAAGGCCGAGCCTCTCGCAGTCGAAGCGATGCCGCGGCGCCGTCCTGCTGCGGACAGGGATTGGATGGCCAGCGCGGCCGCGTAGCGCGTCCTTATCGACACGCCAGGCGACATTGGAATTGCGGAATACGCGTCTGGATTGGTCTGCAACGTTTCGAACGCAAGTGCCCCTCCACTTGCGCCGGCTCGCGCCCTCCTCCCGGGCCTACGAGCCACTCGGGGCCGTCCCTGCTCCCCCACAGGACGGCCCCCTTTTCTTGTCTGTTGACGGGGATGAAGTTGCGCTCACAGCCTCCACATCGTCATTGCGAGCGCAGCGAAGCAATCCAGACTGCCGCCGCGGAAAGACTCTGGATTGCTTCGCTGCGCTCGCAATGACGGAGCAAGGGCGAACGCCCCGCTACACCGGATCGAACGCCCGGATCGGCGGCAGATTGCCGGTGAACTTCTCCACCTCCACCGTCGTCAGCTGCCCCGTGCAGCCCTGCGCGAAGGACGAGGTGCCGATGTCGCGGGTGAGCACGTTCGGATTGCCGTGGACGCAGAGCGGCGCGTCGTCCTCGGGGTCCATCGGGTCGTACCAGGCGCCGGTCGGGAGCTGGACCACGCCGGGCGCGATGCCGTCGGTGACGTGGACCGCGGCGAGGCAGGCGCCGCGTGCGTTGAACAGGCGGATGATGTCGCCGTCCTTGATGCCGCGCACGTCGGCATCGCGCGGGTTCATGCGCGCGACCTCGCGTCCCCGATGTTTGCTTTGGAGCGAATGTCCGCCGAAGTCGAGCTGGCTGTGCAGGCGCGTCACCGGCTGGTTGGCGACGAGGAAGCACGGCGCGCCGGGCGTGGGCATGTCGGTCTTCTCCAGCCAGACCGGATGGCCCGGACAATCCGCATCGCCATGGCCGGCGATCTTCGTCGAGAAGATCTCGATGCGGCCGCTCGGCGTCGGCAGGGCGTGAGCGACCGGATCTTCGCGGAAGCGGCGCAACCGGCCGCCGTCGTCGGGCTGTTGCGGCACGACCAGGCTGCCGCGCTGCCAGAATTCGTCGAAGCCTGGCGCCTCGAGGCCGCGCGCTTCGAGCGAAGTGCGGGTCGGCTCGTAGAGATGTTTTAGCCACTCCCGCGACGTGCGTCCTTCGGTAAAGGGGTCGCGGGCCCCTAGACGCTCGGCGAGATCGGCGAAGATATCGTAGTCGTCGCGCGCGAGGCCAAACGGCTCGGCGATCCGGTGCATCGCGACCATGAGGGGATCGTTGGTGGAATAGCCGATATCCTCGCGTTCCAGCGTCATGGTCGATGGCAGCACGATGTCGGCGTGCCGCGCGGTGGCGGTCCAGGCCAGCTCGTGCACGACCAGCGTGTCGAGCTTGACGAAGGCCTTGCGCAGGCGGTTGATGTCCTGATGGTGATGGAAGGGATTGCCGCCGGCCCAGTAGACGAGGCGGATGTCCGGATAGGTGCGCGTCTCGCCATTGTAGCGATAGGCGGTTCCGGGATTGAGCAGCATGTCGGCGATGCGCGCGACCGGGATGAAATCGCGGACGCCGTTGCGGCCCTGGCCGAGCGTCGGCCCGGGCACATCGTTGACGCGGCGGCCGTAATAGCCGATCGCCCCCAATGAATAGGCATAGCCGCCGCCGGGCAAGCCGATCTGGCCGAGGGCTGCCGCCAGCACCATGCCCATCCACACCGGCTGCTCGCCATGCTCGGCGCGCTGCAGCGAATGCGAGACGGTGATGAGCGCGCGCTTTCCGGCAAGGCGGCGGGCGAGCGTGCGGATCGTGTCCGCGCCGACGCCGGAGATCGCGGCGGCCCACTCGGCGCTCTTCGGCCGTCCATCGCTGTCCCCGGTGAGATAACGCAGGAAGACGGGCCAGCCCTCGGTGTAGCGATCGAGGAAGGCCTGATCGTGCAGGTTCTCGCTGACCAGCGTGTGGACGATGCCGAGCATCAGCGCGGTGTCAGTGCTGGGCAAGCAGGTCATCCATTCGGCTCCGGCCTCGACCGGCAGGTCTTCACGCAACGGGCTGACCAGGATGAACTCGCAGCCGCGACGGCGCGCCGTTTCCATGGCGCCGCGCTCGACATGCTTGCTGATCGAGCCGCCGGCCACCATGGAGTTCTTCAGCGCCATGCCGCCGAACGCCAGCACGATGTCGGTCTCAGTCGCAATCTGCTCCCAGGTGACGTTGCGCTTGGTGATGTCCTCATAGCCCGCCAAGATCTGCGGCAGCAGCACCGAGGACGCGCCGGAGGAATAGGTGTTCACCGAGCGCACATAGCCGCCCATCGCGATGTTGAGGAAGCGATGCACCTGGCTCTGCGCGTGGTGAAAGCGGCCCGCGCTCGACCAGCCATAGGAGCCGCCGAACACGGCGCCGGGCCCGCGCGTGTCGCGGATGCGGCCGAGCTCGTCGCCGAGGAGGTCGAGCGCCTTCTCCCAGCTCACGGAGACGAATTCGTCGCGGCCGCGGCGATCGTCCGGGCCGGGACCTCGCTCGAGCCAGCCGCGGCGAATCGCGGGCTGGGCGATGCGCGCCTGGTGCCGCAGCGCGCCGGGGAAATTGTCGATGATGCCGTTCGGATCAGGATCGCCCGCATAGGCCCTGACCTCAAGGCCGGCTGCGCCGTTGCGCGCCGAGAACACGCCCCAATGCGAGGTGTGCGGCTTGAAACCGTCGGACAGGTCGAGGCCGGGGTCGGGGAAGCCAATCGTATCGTCCATCGTCTGATCCTTGCTCCGGTGCATGGCGGCAGTATACCGATCTACGTCCCGATGTCGTCGAGATCAGGGTTGACGGAAACGCTGGGCTCCCGCGCGCGACGCAGGCAGGGGGGATCTGTGGCGGAACGAGCGGCGGCGGATCCGAGATGTTCGTGCACTGCCAGTTCGAGCCGATGCTCTAAAGCCCGGGCGGCGCACCAGCGCTCGAGCCTGGGGCCCGCGGAATAAGAGCACGTTCCGGAAATTCTCGCTCCACAGCACGCAGGTATCCGTACTAACATGACAGCCAAGTCGTTGGTTTCGACCGCGGCTTGATATTTATGGATGTACCACCCTCGAGGTCCCGTCGTTGCATGCAAAAGAGCAACATCAAAGAACTTGAAAAGACGGCGCGTGCTTTGGCCGAGGGAGCTTCCGCCGAAACTCGAAATGCCATTGAGACCGTCATTCGAGAAGCCAGGAAGTACGAAACGGTAAGAGAATCCAACCCCGTCCGCTTACCGCTCTACTTGAAGCTATCGTTATGTCTTGCTGCGTTGATTACCGCGTTGCTGCTGATAGTGATGCGGTGAAGCGGGTCTGGCGTCTGCTATGGCGGATCGTTCATCATTCGCGCAGTACGCTTAACCGATGCAAAGGATCGACGGCTCCTTGTCCGCGAACATCAGAGGCGGGAACGCCACGCGCAGATGGCGTTCAGGCGCTCAGTTCGCTTTTTGAGAACTCGCGCCGCGTTGTAATTCGGCGAACGCTTCCATGGGCTCGACGAAAACGAACCCAGCACAGGCTTGCAAAATGGGGCAACATGAATTTCCCACGCATTGCAGCTTCCAATGCGAGTAACGAAATTTACTTAGTCGAATCAGCGCGTTGGCTGTGGCTGGGGCGGGAGGGATCGAACCTCCGAATGGCGGAATCAAAATCCGCTGCCTTACCGCTTGGCTACGCCCCAACAGGCGACCCGGGGTCGGTGGAAGAACTGGCTACCGCAGATTCCCTTCGGTCGCAGCCGGTCTATAGGGTGCGGCGCGGCATTTCAACCGCCTGGAGGCGCAAAATACCACAGCTTCCGGGACCGGGCGCACCACACTCTATTATACCCCGGGCGAAGGCCCGTTCCGGGCCGGAGCCGTCAGGCGTCCAGGCAGTTGAGACCACCTGCGTTTCATGGGAAGACGGCGCCAATATCAGTCCACGGGAGTGAGCCATGACCTACCGCGCGCCGATCTCTGACATGCTGCTGTCGCTCAATCACGGCGCCGGCCTGAAGGCTGCCGTGGAAGCCGGCCATTACGGCGATTTCGACGCCGACATCGCGGCCGCCGTGCTGGAGGAAGCGGGCAAGTTCGCAACCGACGTACTCGCGCCGCTCAACCGTGTCGGCGACGAGCACGGCATCAAGCTCGACGCCGGGAAAGTCACGACCGCGCCGGGCTGGCCCGATGCCTACAAGCGCTGGACCGAGGGCGGCTGGAACGCGGTGTCAGGGCCTGAAGCGTTCGGCGGCCAGGGCCTGCCCGTTGCGATCAACGCCGCCTGCACCGAGATCTGGAGCGCCGCCAACATCGCCTTCGGCCTGTGCCCGCTGCTGACGGCCTCGGCGATCGAGGCACTGGATGCGCATGGCAGCGACGAGCTGAAGAAAATCTATCTCGAAAAGCTCGTCTCCGGCGAATGGACCGGCACCATGCAGCTCACCGAGTCGCAGGCCGGCTCCGACGTCGGCGCGCTGCGCACCCGCGCCGAAAAGCAGGCCGACGGCACCTATCGCATCAAGGGGACGAAGATCTTCATCACCTATGGCGAGCACGACATGACCGACAATATCGTGCATTTCGTCCTCGCGCGTCTTCCGGACGCGCCGGCCGGCACCAAGGGGATTTCTCTCTTTCTTGTTCCCAAGTTCATGGTCAATGCGGACGGCTCGCTCGGTGCACGCAACGACATTTTTGCAAGCGGCGTCGAGCACAAGCTCGGCATGCACGCGTCCCCAACCTGCACCATGACCATGGGCGATCATGGCGGCGCGATCGGCTTCCTCGTCGGCGAAGAGAACCAGGGCATGCGCTGCATGTTCACGATGATGAACCAGGCCCGCCTCGGCGTCGGCCTCGAAGGCGTCGGCGTTGCCGATCGCGCCTATCAGCAGGCCTTGTCCTATGCGCAGGAGCGCAAGCAGGGCCGCGCCATCGGCAAGACGGGCGACGGTTCGGACGTGATCTTCGTCCACCCCGACGTCAAGCGCATGCTGATGCGGATGCGGGCGCAGACCGCGGCGGCGCGCACCATCTGCTACGCGACCGCGGTCGCAATCGACGTTTCGACCCGCGCCAAGGATCCAAAGGTCCGCGCTGACGCGGCCGCGCGCGCGGCGCTGCTGACGCCGATGGCCAAGGGCTATTCCACCGATATCGGCAACGAGGTCGCCTATCTCGGCGTGCAGGTGCATGGCGGCATGGGCTTCATCGAGGAGACCGGCGCCGCGCAGCACTATCGCGACGCCCGCATCACCGCGATCTACGAGGGCACCAACGGCATCCAGGCGATCGACCTGGTCACGCGAAAGCTCGCGGCCAATGGCGGCGCCGCGGTGTGGGCGCTGCTCGACGAGCTCTCGGCCATCGTCAAGCAGGTCGAAGCCTCCAACGATCCCGCTTTCGGCACCACGGGCGCAAAGTTGCGCGAAGGGCTGGACGCGCTGACGCGCACCAGCAAGTGGCTGCTCGAGCGCGTCACGTCCGCGCCGAACGAGGCGCTTGCCGGCGCAACGCCGTACTTGCAGCAGTTCGGCGCCACGCTCGGCGGCTGCCTGCTGGCGTCCGAGGCGCTCGCCGCGAAGGGCGACGGCCTTGCCGATGCGCCGCGCTATGTCTCGCTCGCGCGTTTCTTCGCCGAGAACATCACGGTGCAGGCGGGCGCGCTGGAGCGCACGGTGACGGAAAGCGCGGAGTCGGTTGCGGCGGCGGATGCGGTGTTGCTGGGGTAAGGCAGTCTGCCCTCCTCCCCGGCTGTCATTCCCCGCGAAGGCGGGGAATCCAGTACGCCGCGGCCTCTCGGTAAACTACGGACGTCTCGGAGTACTGGATCGCCCGATCAAGTCGGGCGATGACACCGAATGTTGGGGACGCAGTTGGCCCACAGTCGGTGATCCTGGAGCTTCGCTCCGTCCGGGCTACGAAGCTGCGAGCTTCGCCCGTCTCCCCGGCCGCCACAGCACGATTCCCGCGGCCACGAGATCGAGCACCACGCACATCGCAAACGCCATCGTGTAGTCGCCGGTCAGGCTGCGCACGAGGCCGACGATGCCCGGGCCGAAGGCGCTGACGACGCCGCTGATCGACGTGCCCAGGCCCATCGCGGCGGCAAAGGAGCCGGCGCCGATCTCGCGCTGGATGATCAGGGGCGGGAACGTGATCATGTTGCCGATCGAGAAACCGTAGACGGCACAGCACACCAGCAGCGCCGTCGGGCTCGTGCTCTGCACCAGCACGAACAGCGCCGCCGCCTGGCTCGTCATCGACGCCGCGCAGGCCAGTCGCGGATCGAGCCGGTCGACGAACAGGCCGAGCGACAGGCGCCCGACCACCGCCATCGCGGCCATGATGGTGACGGCAAGGCCGGCGCTGGCGCGCCCGATCAGCGGTTCGAGGAACGTCACCTGGTGGATGATGAATCCCATCTGCGCCAGCAGCGCGATCGCGATCGGCAGCACCATGGTCCAGAACGCCGCGTTGGCGAGCAGCGCCTTGCGGGAATGAGCCGGCGCGGGCGCATCACCATCGGAGGGGCGCTCACCCGATGCCGGCGGCAGCCCGGCCGGCCAGCGGATGAAGCCGACGACCACCGGCAGCACCAGCAGCACCATTACCATCGTGGCCGCCAGCATCGCCGAACGGAAGCCGATGCTGCCGGTCAACGACAGCAGCAGCGGAACGAGGACGATGCCGCCGCAGGTCGCGCCGTTGAAGGCGAGGCTGAGCGCGAGGCCGCGGCGCCGATCGAACCAGGAGTTCAGCACCGTCGCGATGACCACGGTGCCCATGCCGGTCCAGCCGACCGACATCAGCGCATAGGCGAGATAGAGCTGCCAGGGCGTCTCCATCAGCGCCAGCAGCACGGTCGATGCGCCGAGCGCCGACAGGCCGCACAGGATCAGTGAACGCAGCCCGATACGCGCGAGCAGATCGTCGGTGAAGATGACGAGCACGGAGGTCAGGAGAAACGAGAAGGTGCTGGCCGCGGAGACCAGCGTGCCCGGCCAGCCATGGGCGCGCTGAAGCTCGGCGAGATAGACGCCCTGGCCGTAGAGGCCGAAGCCGAACATGAAGAAGGCCATCAGGAAACAGGCCAGCACGACGCGCCAGCCGCGATAATGCAGCGAGGATTCGTCGACACGCGTCGCGGCAATCATCAATCGAGCAATCGGCCAATGGAACGGCGCGATCGTGCACCACAACCACCGGTTTTTCAAATTAAACATTGTAGCCATTTGTTGCATTGCGCAATGGAGCGTGCAAGAGAATACAACCGGCGCGATCTGACGCGATGCGGTTCCGGGACGGAAGTTATGACAGCGGTGTCATCCACCGGGCTCACGGGATCGCTTTCGAAAAGGTCGCGCGGGCGGATTGGCACGCCTGCGAGATGATGTAGGCTGATGTTTGCGAGACTCGCCAAGGTCAAGCGTCGCGGCGAGCGCAGGGGGTCCTTATGCCGAATGGCAATATCATCGTCGCCGAAGAGCGTGGAACGCGCGTGATCACCCTGCGCCGCCCGGGCAAGAAGAACGCGATCACGCAGGACATGTATCGGGAGATGAGCCACGCGATCGACACCGCGCAGAACAACCCGGATATCCGCTGCATGATCATCACCGGCGGCTCCGGCGTGTTCACCGCCGGCGACGACATCGACGATTTTCTGAAGGCCGACACGGCACGCCCGGAGACGCTGTCGAACGGCGCCAGGTTTCTCTATTCGCTCGCCCTCAACGTCAAGCCGATCATCGCGGCCGTCGACGGCGCTTCGATCGGCATGGGCACCGTGATGTTGTTCCATTGCGACTACGTGCTCGCATCGAACGCGGCGACCTTCTCCGCGCCCTATATCCACCTCGGGCTGGTGCCGGTCGGCGCCGCCAGCCTCTTGATGCCGAACACGATGGGTTACCAGCGCGCCTTCGCGATGCTGGTGATGGGACGGACCTTCACCGCCGCGGAGGCGCACGCTGCGGGCTTCGTCAACACTGTGGTCTCGCCGGGGCACACCGAGGTCGAGGCGCGCAAGGTGGCGCGCGAGATCTGCCGGCTGCCCGCCGAGGCGGTCGCGATCTCGCGCAGGCTGCTGCGTACCCCACCAGAGGAACTGACCCGCCGCATCGATCAGGAGACCCATCTGTTCGGCGAGCGTTTGAAGTCGGACGACGCCGTGGCTGCATTCAACGCGTTCGCGAACAGGAAGAAGCGGTAGAGCCCGTCATTCCGGGGCGCGCGAAGCGCGAGCCCGGAATGACGGCGAGAACCTTCGTGAAATCTTCGCGCTGAACGACTAATCTGGTTCCATGCGACATCTTCTCCTGACCGCCTTCGCCCTCGCGCTCGCCGCCCTGCCCGCCTCTGCCCAGACCGCCACACCGGTCGAGCTGCGCATCCTTGCGATCAACGATTTCCACGGCAATCTGCGGCCGCCGCCCGGCGGCATCCGCATCAACGATCCCGAGGATCGAAGCAAGAAGGTCATGGTGGCGGCCGGCGGGGCCGAGTACATGGCGACGCTGGTGAAGCAATTGCGCGACGGGCACAAGAACACGATCTTCGTGGCCGCCGGCGACCTGATCGGCGCGAGCCCGTTCCTGTCGGCGATGTTCCACGACGAGCCTTCGGTCGAGGCGCTCTCGATGATGGGGCTCGCGATCACTTCGGTCGGCAATCACGAGTTCGACGAGGGCAAGGCCGAGCTGCTCAGGATGCAGAACGGCGGCTGCCATCCGGTCGACGGCTGCCAGGGACCGCATCCCTTCACGGGCGCCAAATTCCACTACCTCGCCGCCTCCACCGTGGAGACAGCGACCGGTCAAAGCGTGCTGCCGCCGTTTGAGATCCGTGAGTTCGACGGCATTCCCGTCGCCTTCATCGGGCTGACATTGAAAGGCACCGCCGGCATCGTGTCGCCCTCGGGCATTGCCGGCCTCGAATTCCGCGGCGAAGCCGAAACGGTGAATGCGCTCGTGCCGCAACTGAAAGCGCGCGGAGTGGAAGCGATCGTCGTGCTGATCCACGAAGGCGGCGAGCCCGCCGGCGACTACAATGAATGCCCGGGCATTTCGGGGCCGATCGTCGAGATCGTGAAGAAATTCGATCGCGCCGTCGACGTCGTCGTCAGCGGCCACACCCATCGCGCCTATGTCTGCGATATCGACGGACGGCTGGTGACGAGCGGCGACAAGTACGGCACGCTGGTCACGGCGATCGATCTCAAGCTCGATCCGGCGACGCGCGACATCGTCGGCGCCAAGGCCGAGAACGTCATCGTCGCCAATGCCTCGCTGGCGAAGGACGCGGAGCAGACCGCGCTGATCGAGGCCTATGACAAGCTCGCCGCGCCGATCGCCAACCGGCCGGCCGGATCGGTGACGCAGACGCTGTCGCGCATTCCGAACGAAGCCGGTGAAAGCCCGCTCGGCGACGTCATCGCGGACGCGCAGCTCGCCGCGACGAAGGAGGCCACGAATGGCAGCGCTGTCATCGCGCTCACGAATCCCGGCGGCATCCGCACCGATATCGTTCCGAAGGAGAACGGCGCGGTGTCCTTCGGCGAGCTGTTCGCAAGCCAGCCGTTCCGCAACCGCCTCGTCACCATGACGCTGACAGGCAGCCAGCTCAGGGAGATGCTGGAGCAGCAATGGCTCGATCCGAAGCGGCCGCGAATCCTTCAGGTATCGAACGGGTTCAGCTATGCCTGGGATGCGTCGAAGCCGTTCGGCGAACGCGTGATGGCCGAGAGGATGACGCTCAACGGCAGGCCGATCGAACCTGGAAGCGGCTACCGCGTCACCCTCAACGATTACCTCGCCGTCGGCGGCGACGGTTTTACGGTCGCCAAACAAGGTACGGCCCCGCAATATGGCGGCTACGACGCGGACGCATTGTTCGCGTTCTTCCGGGCGCACGGGCCGATCGGCCCGCTGCCGCCGAGCCGCATCCTGCGCGTGAATTGATTCGGATCAAACGGGCCGGAACGGGACAACCCTTTGCCATTCCCGGTGAAGCGCATAGATTGGGTTTTGCATTGCGTTTTGGCGCCGGATGCGCCAAGCGACGTCAAGAGCCCGTTCCCAGTGAGCCCGACCTGATGAGCACGCTTCTCCTCTCCCACAAGGCCTGCCTCGACCACGTCACGCCGCCGGGACATCCCGAAAGGCCGGACCGCCTGCGCGCAGTGGAGGAAGCGCTGTCGCATGAGCGTTTCCAGTTCCTCGTCCGCGACCAGGCGCCGGAGGGCGATCTCGATCTCGTGACGCTGTGCCACAACGAGCATTACGTCACCGAGCTGCGCCACATCGCGCCGACCAGCGGCCTCGTCTATATCGACGGCGACACCTCGATGTCGCCGGGCACCTGGGAAGCGGTGATGCGCGGCGTCGGCGGCGCGGTCGCGGCGACCGAAGCGGTGATGGCGGGCGAGCACCGCAACGCCTTCGTCGCGGTGCGCCCGCCCGGCCATCACGCCGAGATCGGTAAGCCCATGGGCTTCTGCTTCTTCGACAATGTTGCGATCGCCGCGCGTCACGCGCAGCGCAAATACGGCATCAAGCGCGCGGCCATCGTCGATTTCGACGTGCATCACGGCAACGGCACGCAGGACATCTTCTGGTCGGACCCCACGGTGATGTACTGCTCGACGCACCAGATGCCGCTGTTTCCGGGCACCGGCGCGAAGGGCGAACGCGGCGACCACGACACCATCGTCAACGCGCCGCTGATGTCCGAAGACGGTGGCCCGGAATTCCGCAGCGCTTTCGAGAACCTGATTCTGCCGCAGCTCGAAAAATTCAGCCCCGAGCTCCTCATCATCTCAGCGGGCTTCGATGCGCATTATCGCGACCCGCTGGCCTCGCTGAATTTGCGCGCGGAGGATTATGCCTGGGTGACGCGCAAGCTGATGGACCTTGCCGACAAGTCCGCCGGGGGCCGCATTGTTTCGGTGCTCGAGGGTGGTTACGACCTGCAAGGACTGAAAGAATCTGTTACGGCGCATGTCGGCGCCCTGATGGGCGCCTGACGACACCCGCCACATTAAGCCCGCAAAACCCTGCTTCTTCTGCATATGAAGCGAATCGGGCAATCGGAAACGGATATGGCCGAAAATACCCAAGTCGACGTCTCCAGGCTCACCTTCGAGCGCGCGATCGAGGAACTCGAGACGATCGTAAAACGGCTCGAGGACGGCAAGGTGCCGCTCGAGGAATCCGTGACGATCTACGAGCGCGGCGAAGCGCTGAAGCGCCGCTGCGAGGAATTGCTGCGCCAGGCCGAAGCGCGGGTCGACAAGATCACCACCGATGCGAGCGGCCAAGCCACCGGCACCGCGCCGCTCGACGTCCAGTAAGGGACGACGACCAAAGCCGGGCATCGGACGCCTGCAATTTTTTCATGATCGCACGCTGCTGGGTGTGCCCATGGGGGCGGGACGGCCAGGCACTGCGATCGAAGAGTTCCCGCGCGGGAGCCGTTCGGCCCCGCGAATCGAGCGGAAATAGCCTTCCTCTCGCCCAAAATCCTGCCGGGGGAACCGGGCAAGGCAGGAACCTCCCCGCGGGCGCCGCAGTTAACCACTCTGGCCCGGGGGTTGCAGGTGCATGCCCGTAATCGCCCCAACGGGTTGGCTTTGGCCCAAGCTTTGGTGTAAAGCTGCGCGGAGTGTGGCTTTTTGTTAGCCTTGCGTGGGCACCGATTACCGACGACAAGCGCTTCAAATTGCTAATGAAATTGGCTGGGACGGACGAAGCCGATCTAAGTGACAGGGATCACAGAGACTGAACCGGAGCATACTTAAGCTCACCTAAGCTTGAAGACGGGGCCTTGCCCCATGCAGGTGGCTCCGACGGTTTAAGGACTCGCGCTGCGCCGATATTGTGCAAACCCATCGCGCACCGGAACGACCTTCCGGCGCTGACAAATTGGAAATCGCCGTGAACGCATACAGTAAGACGCCGCTTCTCGACACCATCCGGACACCGGAAGACCTGCGCAAGCTCAAGATCGAGCAGGTTCGCCAGGTCGCCGACGAGTTGCGGCAGGAGACCATCGATGCCGTCTCGGTAACCGGCGGTCACTTCGGCGCTGGTCTCGGCGTGGTCGAGCTCACCACCGCGATCCATTACGTCTTCGACACGCCGCGCGACCGGCTGATCTGGGACGTCGGCCATCAGGCCTATCCGCACAAGATCCTCACCGGGCGGCGCGACCGCATCCGCACCCTGCGCACCGGCGGCGGCCTGTCCGGCTTCACCAAGCGCAGCGAGAGCGATTACGATCCGTTCGGCGCGGCGCATTCCTCCACCTCGATCTCCGCCGGCCTCGGTATGGCCGTGGCGCGCGACCTCTCCGGCGGCAAGAACAACGTTATCGCCGTCATCGGTGACGGCGCTATGTCGGCGGGCATGGCCTATGAAGCCATGAACAACGCCGGTGCGATGAACTCGCGCCTGATCGTCATCCTCAACGACAACGACATGTCGATCGCGCCGCCGGTCGGCGCCATGAGCGCCTATCTGTCGCGCCTGTATTCCGGCAAGACCTATCGCACGCTGCGCGAGGCGGCCAAGCAGATCAACAAGCGCCTGCCCAAGATCATCGCCAACCGCGCCAACCGCGTCGAGGAATATTCGCGCGGCTTCATGATGGACGGCGGCACGCTGTTCGAGGAGCTCGGCTTCTATTACGTCGGCCCGATCGACGGCCATAACCTCGACCACCTCCTGCCCGTGCTGAAGAACGTCCGCGACATGGAGGAAGGCCCGATCCTGGTCCACGTCGTGACGCAAAAGGGCAAAGGTTACGGCCCGGCGGAAGCCTCCGCCGACAAGTACCATGCCGTCGTCAAGTTCGACGTCGCGACCGGCACGCAAGCCAAGGCCAAGCCGAACGCGCCCGCCTACCAGAACGTGTTCGGCCAGAGCCTCGTCAAGGAAGCGCAGAAGGACGAGAAGATCGTCGCCATCACCGCGGCGATGCCGTCCGGCACCGGCGTCGACATCTTCAACAAGGCGTTCCCGGACCGCACCTTCGACGTCGGCATCGCCGAGCAGCACGCGGTGACCTTTGCCGCAGGTCTGGCGAGCGAAGGCTACAAGCCGTTCTGCGCGATCTACTCGACCTTCCTCCAGCGCGGCTACGACCAGATCGTGCATGACGTCGCGATCCAGAATCTCCCCGTCCGCTTCGCGATCGACCGCGCCGGCCTCGTCGGCGCCGACGGCGCGACGCATGCCGGCTCGTTCGACAACGCCTATCTCGGCTGTCTGCCGAACATGGTGATCATGGCGGCGGCCGACGAGGCCGAGCTCGTGCACATGGTGGCAACCCAGGTCGCGATCGACGACCGTCCGAGCTCGCTGCGCTATCCGCGCGGCGAAGGCCGCGGCATCGAGATGCCCGAGGTCGGCATTCCGCTCGAGATCGGCAAGGGCCGCATGATCCGCCAGGGCAGCAAGATCGCCCTGCTCTCGTTCGGCACCCGCCTCGCCGAATGCGAGAAGGCGGCCGACGAGCTCGCCGCGCACGGCCTTTCGACCACGATCGCGGATGCGCGCTTCATGAAGCCGCTGGACACCGAGCTGGTTCTCAAGCTCGCCCGCGACCACGAGATCCTGATCACGATCGAGGAAGGCTCGGTCGGCGGCTTCGGCTCGCATGTCGCGCAGTTCCTGACCGATCAAGGCGCGCTCGACAGCGGCATGGTCAAGTTCCGCACGATGGTGCTGCCCGACGTGTTCCAGGACCACGACACCCCGGCCGCGATGTACGGCCGTGCCGGTCTCGACGCCAAGGGCATCGTCGCCAAGGTGTTCGAAGCGCTCGGCAAGGACGTGAAGACCGAGACGGTCAAGCTCGCCTGAGGGGCGAGCTTCGACCTTCAGCGAAGCAGCGCGACTTTCATGAAAATCTATCTGGCAGGCCCCGACGTGTTCCTGCCGGATGCGGTCGAGGTCGGCCGTCGCAAGGCAGAGATCTGCGCCCGCTTCGGGCTCACCGGCCTCTATCCTCTCGATAACGACATCGACCTCACCGCGCCCGACGCCTCGCGGCAGATCTTCTGCGGCAACGAGGCAATGATGGATGCGGCCGACGCCGTCATCGCGAACCTGACGCCGTTCCGCGGTGCCGGCGCCGATCCCGGGACTGTCTACGAGCTCGGCTATATGGCCGGGCGCGGCAAGGTTTGTCTGGCCTATTCCAACGATGGCGCCGCCTATGCCGACCGCGTCGGCCGCTTCATGGACGTCACCTCCGAGGACGGGCGGCTGGTCGATGCGCAGGGCCTGACGGTCGAGGATTTCGGCCTCGTCGACAACCTCATGATGATCCATGCGCTGGAACTGCACGGCTGCCCGCTGGTGACGCCGGCCACGATGCCGATCGACGTCTGGCACGATCTCGCCGCGTTCGAGGCTTGCGTCCGGATGGCGGCCGCGCGATTGATTGCACCATAAGCGCATCAATCGTCCCAAGAATCGTCAAGAATCGTCTCATGAGAGCATGATGTCCCCTCCCCGCAAGCGCGCGGATATTCTGCTGGTCGAGCGCGGCCTGTTCGAGAGCCGGGCGCGGGCGCGCGCGGCCATCGAGGCCGGCCTCGTCATGGCCGACGACAAGCAGGTGACAAAACCGTCGGAGACCATCGCCGAAGACGCGGTGATCCAGGCCGAGCCCGCGCACCCCTACGTGTCGCGCGGCGGCGTCAAGCTCGCGGGCGCACTGGAACGCTACCCGATCGAGATCGAGGACCATGTCTGCCTCGACGTCGGTGCCTCCACCGGCGGTTTCACCGAGGTGCTGCTGGCCAATGGCGCAAGCCTGGTGTTCGCCATCGATGTCGGCACCAACCAGTTGCATCCCTCGCTACGCGGTCATCCAAAAATCGTGTCGATGGAGGAGACCGACATCCGCGCCTATGAAGGCAGACGCCTGCCGGCGCGGCCCGATATCGTCGTCATCGACGTCAGCTTCATCTCGCTGAAGACCGTGCTGCCCGTGGCGCTCTCGCTGGCGGCTGCACCGATGAGCCTGCTGGCGCTGATCAAGCCGCAATTCGAGGCCGAGCGGAAGCACAACAAGAAAGGCATCATCCGCGACGCCGCCGTGCATCGGGATATCTGCGACGACATCGCGGCCTTCGCCGCCTCGCTCGGCTGCACCGACATCGAGGTGTTCCCCTCGCCGATCACCGGCGGCGACGGCAACAGCGAATTCTTCCTGGGCGCGCGCCGTGGTTGAGCGCCTGAGGATCGATCACGTCGGCCATCGCGGCGACGGCGTCGCGCTCGACGCCGGCGAAGCGATCTATGTGCCATATGCGCTCGGCGGCGAGACCGTCGAGGTCGACCATGTCGCGGGCAATCATCCCGACCGCCGCAAGCTGCTCGCGGTCGATGTCGCAAGCCCCGAGCGCATCGCGCCGTTCTGCCCGCATTTCGGCGTATGCGGCGGCTGCGCGATCCAGCACTGGGCGGCCGAGCCCTATCATGCCTGGAAGCGCAGCATCGTGGTCGAGACGCTGGCGCAGGCCGGCATCGATTGCGAGGTTGCGCCGCTGGTCGATGCCCATGGCGTGGGCCGCAGGCGCGTCACGCTGCACGGCCGGTTCGGCACGCATGACATCCTCAAGGTCGGCTTCTCGGCAGCGAGTTCGCACGACGTCATCCCGATCCATCGCTGCCCGATCCTCGATCCCGCGCTCGACGGCGCGCTCGATGCCGCCTGGGCGCTGGCCGAGCCGCTGACGTCCAAAATGCCGGTGACGAAGCCGCTCGACGTCCAGGTCACGGCGACCGCCAACGGCCTCGACGTCGACGTGCGCGGCTCCGGCCCGCTGCCGACGCCGCTGGTCACGGCGCTGTCGCGTGTCGCCGAGCAGCATCGCCTGGCGCGGCTGACGCGGCACGGCGAGCTGGTGCTGCAACGCCTGCCGCCGACGGTGAAGATGGGGCGCACTGAAGTGACGCTGCCGCCAGGCTCGTTTTTGCAGGCAACCGTCGCCGGCGAAGAGACGCTGGCGTCTCTCGTCGCCGAGCGCGTCGGCAAGGCCAAGGAGGTTCTCGACCTCTTCTGCGGCGTCGGGCCGTTCGCGCTGCGGCTCGCCGAGAAGGCGCGCGTCACCGCCTATGACAACGACGCCGGCGCAGTTGCCGCGCTGGCAAAGGCCGCGCGCGCCCCCGGCCTGAAGCCAATCAAGGCCGAGCCGCGCGACCTGTTCCGCCGCCCCCTGGTGCCGCAGGAGCTGCGCGACTTCGACGCCGTCGTGTTCGATCCCCCGCGCCAGGGCGCACAGGCGCAGGTACTGAAACTCGCCGCAAGCAAGGTACCCGTCATCGTCGCGGTCTCCTGCAACGTCGCAACCTTTGCCCGCGACGCACGGCTGCTGATCGATGGCGGTTACAGGATCGACGGCGTCGTGCCGGTCGACCAATTCCGCCACACGCCGCATGTCGAACTGGTGGCGCGGTTCGCGCGGTAGCCGCAAGCCTCGTGGGACGGCCGCAGCAAGCTCCTCACCAAATTGATCCGGCGCCGATCCGAACCTTGATGCCGGTCAACCGCCCGAGCTTCCGGTGGCGCTAGAAGCGTGGTGCGAAAGGACCGTGGAGCGGATGATGGCGATCGACCGGCGACAACTCATGGCCACCGCGCTCGGACTTTCCGCGGCAACAATCACCGCCCGCCCCTCGGCTGCGGCGACGGCGACCTATGAGGAAACGGTGCGAGCGTCGCGGGCACCGCTGCAACCGGCGCCGCGGGACCGCGAGCTCGTGCGTTTTGCGACGCTCGCCGCCAACAGCCACAATACCCAGCCCTGGATCTTTTCCGCCCGCGGCAATGAAATCGTGATTGCGCCCGACTTCGCGCGCCGCTGTCCGGCGGTCGATCCGGACGATCACCACCTTTTCGTCAGCCTCGGCTGCGCCGCCGAGAACCTCGTCCTCGCGGCATCAGCGCTCGGCTGGCGCGCCAACCCGATCGTCGACGGCGACAGGATCGTGATCACGCTGGAGCAAGCGCGCACCGAAACGTCGGCGCTGGTCGACGCGATTCCCCTCAGGCAATGCACCCGTGCAGCCTTCGACGGCAAGCCGGTGGCGCCCGACATGCTGCGCCAGCTCGAAAACGCCTGCCGGGAGCCGAACGTCTCGGCAATCCTGATGACCGAACGCGCCGCCATCGCCCATGTCACCGACTACGTGCTCGAAGGCAATTCCGCGCAAATGCGCGACAAGGCCTTCATGAGCGAGCTCGTGAGCTGGATGCGCTTCAACGAGACGGATGCCGTCGCGACCATGGACGGGTTGTTCTCGCGGGCCTCGGGAAACCCGTCCCTGCCGGCATGGGTCGCGCGACCGCTGCTCAGGTTCTTCTTCACGGAAACCGGCGAGAACGGGAAATACCGCGCCGGGCTCGACAGCTCCGCGGGAATCGTCGTGCTTGCCGCCGATCGCAGCGACACCTCGCACTGGATTTCGGTCGGCCGTGCCTGTCAGCGGTTCGGCCTGCAGGCGACCGCGCTCGGGCTCAAATATTCCTTCATCAACCAGCCGGTCGAGGTGCCGGCATTAAGGCGGCAGTTCGCAGCCTCGCTCGGACTCGGCGAGCGGCGTCCCGATATCGTGATGCGTTTCGGAACCGGGCCGGACCTGCCAAAATCGCTCCGCCGCGCCCCGGAACTGGTGATGCGGTCTACGCAATAGTCGCCTAGTGCCGAAGGCCGCCGAGCGCCGGTGACTCGCCGGGCAGCATGTTCGATCTGATATCGCTGTCCATGCGGCTGGAGTCCTGCTGGGTGAACCCGGCGCCGAACGACAGGCTGAGGTTGGAGGTTGGCTTGAATTCGACGCCCGCGAACGCACCGTATCCGGGCGCGGCGCCGGAGGTGAGCGGCGCAAGCGAACTGCCAATGCCGTTGCCATATTTCAGTGTGTCGAAACCGGCAAAGAACGTGACGGGCAACCCGCCCGCAGTCTTGGTGTTGTAACCGAACTGTGAGCTGTCATAGGAGAGCGCGCTGAAATTTCCGGCCTGTCCCGCCCGGCCGAGACCGCTCCAATTGAGGTTGCCACGCTGGCTGCCGACAAAGAAGCCGTTCGCAAAATTGGCGCGCCCGCCTGCGTCGCTGGCATTGAAGCTCGGAAAATTGCCGTAAGCGTCGGAGCTCTGGCCGGCACTGTCGCCAAAACCGAAAGGCCCGCCCGGTATCCAATACCGCAAGGGAGCAACTTGCGCATGAGCGGGCGCTCCGCTGAGGCAAAGCGCGGCGAAGAGAACTGCGAGACCGCAAGAACCTGCAAGGCTGGACATTCAGGCTACCGTCAAAATGCCCTCAAATTATACCCTCCGGATAGCGCGATTGCCAGCGAAGCAACGACGGTCCTCACGTCCCCGGTTCCGGGGTAGCGTCTTCCTGACACGTTGAACCTCCCATCCGCCGGATTGACCCACATAGAGGACGCGCAAGCTCGAGCCGTCACCGTGATCGCCGAAGCCTCGCGCGATGCAACAATGCGCAGTTTGCGCTGACCATTGAAAATGCCCGACACAGCATGGAGGCCGTCATGGAGGTCAATTCCGACAGGTTGAACGCGTTCATGGGCAAGATGATTACCGAGGTCGGGGCGGCGATGAACGCTTCGCTGGTCCTGCTGGGCGACAAGCTCGGCCTCTACCGCGCCCTTGCCGCCAAGGGACCGATGAACTCCGCCGAGCTGGCGAGCGCCACCGGAACGAACGAACGCTACGTCCGCGAGTGGCTGGCGAGCCAGGCGGCTTCTGGTTACGTCGAATATGATACCGCTTCAGGAAAATTCTCGATGTTGCCGGAGCAGGCGATGGCGCTTGCCGACGAGGACAGCCCGGTGTTCCTCGGCGCAGTCGGCAATGTCATTGCCGCGGCGTTTCTCGACGAGCCGAAGATTACGGATGCATTCAAGTCCGGCAAGGGCGTCGGCTGGAATCGTCGCAGCGAGTGCCTGTTCTGCGGCACCGCCCGCTTCTTCCGCACCGGCTACATGCATCATCTGGTGCAGGAGTGGCTGCCCGCGCTCGACGGCGTCGTGGACAAGCTCGAGCGTGGCGCCAAGGTCGCCGATGTCGGTTGCGGGCATGGCGTTTCGACGCGGCTCATGGCGAAAGCCTTCCCGAACTCCCGATTCTACGGCTTCGACTATCACGAGGGCTCGATCGAGGCCGCGCGAAAGGCGACCAATGAGGCCAAGCTGGGCGACCGGGTCAGCTTCGCTGTTCACTCGGCCAAGACCTATCCGGCCGAAGGCTACGATCTCGTCTGCTTCTTCGATTGCCTGCACGACATGGGCGATCCCGTCGGCGCCATCAGCCACGTGCGCGAATCCATGGCGAAGGACGGCACCTGCATGCTGGTCGAGCCGTTCGCGGGCGACCGCCTCGAGGACAATCTCAATCCGGTCGGCCGCGTCTACTATGCGGCGTCGACCATGATCTGCACGCCGGCCTCGCTCGACCAGGAGGTCGGCCTCGCGCTGGGTGCACAAGCGGGCGAAGCAAGGCTGCGCAAGGTCGCAAGCGAAGGCGGCCTGTCGCGCTTCCGCCGCGCCGCCGAAACGCCGTTCAATCTGATCCTGGAGGCGCGGATCTGACGTCTCTCACGCCGGGCGCGCGGGCCTGTGCGCGACATAGCCGACCCGCAAGCCCGGCACGAAGCCGCACCCCTCGTAGAAGCGATGCACGCGCGGATCCTTGCGGCCGCTTTGCATCAGCACGTGATGGCAGTCCATCGTCCATGCGGCCTGAAGCGCCGCCGCGACCACAGCCCGTCCATGGCCGCGGCCCTGATATTCTGGATGTGTCGCGACATTCTCGAGAAAGCCGTGGCGCTGGCCGGCGCGCAACAGGTTCGGCGCGGTGATGAGCATGCAGGTGGCGACGATCCTGTCCGCCTCTTCCGAGACCAATACCGCGAGATCATCGCGCGACAAAATCTGCCGCCAGATGTCCGCCGCTCGCTCCAGCGGATCGGCGGCCGCGCTGACCTCCGAGACGCGAAACAATTCGAGCAGGGCGGGAAGATCGGCTTCCCGGGCAGGCCTGGCGGTCGGCATTGGTCACTCTCCTGACTTGAGCCGGTCGCGCACGGCCGACGATGTCAGGTCGAGGCGTCCGTCCCCGTTCCGAATGTAAGCTGATTCCCGTCGAGATCGACGACGTCGAAATCGCGCATGTCGTAGTCGCGGTCCTGCGGCTGGTTGATCAGCTTGGCGCCGCGTCCCGACAATTCGGCATACACCTCGTCGACGTCCCGGACGAAAACGCAAAGACCGCCCTGTCCGGGCAACCGTTTCGTTGCGGCCGCCGCGAGCAAGTGCAGGCCGACCTCATCACGGCAGAGGCAGGCATAAGACGGAGGCTGGCCGTATTCGAAGGTGACCTCGAAGCCGAGCACGTCGCGGTAATAGGCGAGGCTCGCAGTGATGTCGGACACGACGAAGACGGTGGCGGAGCCGGCCATCATCGGGCGTTCGTCAGCCATTGGTCCCTCCCTCTGGAAAGCAATCTCCGGCGCGCAGGCTAACATGCGCGCCGGAGGTCTTGCACGGCCCAAGCCGCACCGTAAGCTGTCGCCCGAACAAGGCGGCGCGAGTCCGCCGGAACGGGAATCATGCCGCACGATCCCCTGCTCACGCGCCTGACATCCACCTTTGCCAAGGTGCCGGGCATCGCTGCCATCGTGCTCGGCGGCTCGCGCGCGCGGGGCAGCGCGCATGCTTCTTCCGACTACGACATTGGATTGTACTTCTCGGCGGCGAGCCCGCTCGATACGGATCGGCTACTCGCCGCCGCGAAGGAGATCGCCGACGATCCTGCCACCACGGCCGTGACGCCGGTCGGCGAATGGGGCCCGTGGATCGTCGGTGGCGCCTGGCTTTCGGTGGAAGGCCGTAAGGTCGATCTGCTCTATCGCAACGCCGACGCAGTCGAAGCTGTGATGGAGTCTTGCCGCGCCGGCGTCGTCACCATGGATTACCAGCCCGGCCATCCGCACGGCTTCTGCTCAGCGATCTGGATGGGTGAGATCGCCTGTTGCCGGCCACTGCACGATCCGCAGGCGCTAATCGCCCGGCTGAAATCGATTGCGCTGCCCTATCCGCCGCCGCTGCGTACGGCGTTGATCCGGCGCTTTCAGTGGGAAATCTCGTTCGGCATCGAGAATGCGGAGCTTGCGGTGGCGCGCGGCGAGCAGACTCATGTCGCGGGATGCCTCTACAGGTCGCTCGCGTGCGTCGCGCAAGTTCTGTTCGCACTGAACGAACGCTATCTCGTCAACGAAAAGGGCGCGCTCCAGGAGGCGGCCGGCCTCCCGCTGACGATCCCGCATCTGGTGCAGCAGGCGGACGCGATCTGGCGGCAGATCGGCAGCGGCGCCTTGGCGCCGGCTTGCGAAGTCTTGCGCAGGATCGACCGACAGCTGAAGCTGCTGACGTCTTGAAAGCACGGAGAACCAGGTGACATCCGACAGTCCCGTCACTTACGAATGCATCGGCAACATCGCCCGCATCACGCTGCGCCGGCCGCCCGTCAATGCGCTGAGCCTCGAAGTCATCCGCTCGGTCGTCGCGGCGCTCCGCCGCGCCGCAGACGATGCGGATGCGCGCGTGGTCGTGCTGGCGAGCGCTATTGCCAGGCGCTTTTCGGCGGGCCTCGATCTCGACATCCTGCTCGGCAAATCGGGCGCCGAGATCCGCGAATTCCTCCAGGCGCTCTATATCGACCTTTACGATGCCCAGTACGGGCTCGGAAAGCCGTCGATCGCAGCGGTCGGCGGCGCGGCCCGCGGCGGTGGCATGACCATGGCGGTGTCCTGCGACGTGGTGCTGGCATCCGAGAGTGCGACGTTCGGCTATCCCGAGATCGACGTCGGGGTCATTCCCGCGATCCACTACGCGCATCTGCCGCGCATCGTCGGCCGCCACCGCGCTTTCGAGCTGCTGTTCACCGGCCGCGTCTTCAGCGCCGCCGAGGCGCGCGAGCTTGGCGTCGTGAACCGCGTGGTCGGAGATACGGAGCTCGAGGCCGAGGTGCTTAAGCTCGCGGCGCAGTTCGCAGGAAAATCGGCGGCGGTGCTGCGGATGGGCCGCGCCGCCTTCATGCGCCAGATCGACCTCGACTATCGGCGCAGCATTGCCAGCGCGGTGGACGATTTCTGCAACGTCGCGACGTCGGACGAGGCGCAGGAGGGCCTGAGGGCGTTCGTGGAGAAGCGGGCACCGAAATGGTGAGGACGGCCGGCCGCCACGCGAGTCGGGAACGCGAAGCGTTCAGGCGGTCTTGTCGACCGAAGACGATGAATCGGCCGGTGGATATTTCGTCACGGGCACCATGAAGGACTTGGTGCCGACCTGGTAGATGATCTTGCCGTTCTTCCCGTCATCGGTCGCGATCTGCGCCTGCCCGAACATGATGACGTTCTTGTAGACGATGCCGGTGCCCTGGCGCGTGATGCCGTCGGTGGTGACGCTGACCTGCGCTTCGTTGCCGTTGACGGCGAGCACCTTGAAGCTCGCGCTTTTGCCGTTGTCGCTGGAATAGCCGCCCCAGCTTCCCATCAGTCGGCTGTCGGAGGCCGGCGGCGCCTGCTTCTCGAGATTGGCGGTCTGCTTGCCAGCGCCCCCCGCGGAGAACAGGAGCACCATGTTCTTACCGTCCTTGGTGCCGACCGTGACCCCGCCGAAAGTGATAAGCGAGCCCTGGACCTCGCCGAAGCCGCGCTCGGTATGCCCGTTATGGGTATACTCGACCTGCGCCCGGGCACCGCGGATGTTCACGACCTTGAAGCCGACGGGCTGGTTGTTGCCCACCCAATTGCCCTTCCAGTCACCGACCAGAGTGCTCTGGTGAAAGATGCGCTCGTTCGCGGGCGAAATCTGGCTGGTGCTCGATGTGACGATGGCCATTGGGTTGCTCGGCGGACAGGTTTGAAAAACCCGCTTTCGTTCGCTCCAACAATGTCAGGATGCTGGCCGGAAATGAACGGAAACCATCCGATTAGGGCCACGCGCCGGTTAATGAGCGGTTAAGTTCAACCGCCGGCTGAGACGGCAAAACGTCTCAGCCGGGGCCAGCCTTAGCGTCCCCAGCGGTCCGACCAGATCTTCTCGCCGATCATGCAGCTGACGCGCGGCTCCTTGTCCGCAACGCGCACCACGGGACGCTCCGGCGTGCGCCCTGCGACCTCCATCAGGAGCTTGGTGCGGATCGCTTCCTTGAACTTCTCGCGGTCCTTGATCGTGATGACGAAGGAGCCGGGGCCGCCGATCACGCAATCCTCGTAGTAGTAGTCGAGATTGTCGATATCCATGGTCGAATAGGACGGCTCCTTGACCATGATCGGCAGGCCGTTGATGACGATGCCTTTCTCGAGCGCGGCGTCGCGCGCCACCGTGACCGGGCCGCCATTGTTGTTGGGACCGTCGCCGGAGATGTCGATGACGCGGCGCAAGCCCCGATAGGGATCCTCGTCGAACAGCGGCATCGCGAACGTGATCGCGCCGGAGATCGAGGTGCGCGAGGCGCGCCGGATCGGCGTCTTCAAGATTTCGGCGGCGACCGCATCTGCGGTCTCCGGTCCATCGATCAACCGCCAGGGAATGATGATCTTCTGGTCGCTGGAAGCAGCCCACTCGAAATAGGTCACCGCGATCCGGCCGTTCGGACCGAGCTTCAGCGCCTGCAAGAACTCCTTCGACTGGATCGCCTGCGCATAACCTTCGCGCTGGATCGCGAGCTCGTCCATGTCCATGGAGTAGGAGACATCGACCGCAAGGACCAGTTCGACATCGACCGTCTGCGCGTCCCTGTCGGTCGCCAGCCGCTGCGGCCGATCCTTGGACGCCTCAAATTTAGGTCCTGGTGCAGCGAAGCCCGCAACATCCCCCCCGGCGAGCACGCCGGCCACCAGCACAGCCCCGATCGAGAACAGCAAGCGCATCGCAGCCTCCCGTCGTATGACGCGATGGTGACATGCAATCGCCTTGCCGCAAAGTGCGAAGATCGCTTGCACTTCACATTCAAGTTAGGAATTTGCGTCGTTGCGGCGACTTGCCGTCGTTTGGCCATAGCGATGACGTCGGAACGCGCGCAATCACCAGCGCCGTCATTCCAGGACTCGCAAAGCACGAAGCTCCGGCGCGCCCCTGCGTCCGGGAATCTCGAGATTTCGGGTTCGATACTGCGCGTCGCCCTGGCATGACGACTCGTGGGATGGAGCGTCCCGCCCACTTGTCCGACGCGATTTCCATGCTAGGCTGGCCGCACAGATGGGGATGGAGTCCCCCGACAACCGCCCGGCGGTCGGTGACCGTGATGGGCTGATGACTCCTGCTTGAGGTGGGGCAATTTTTGAGCCTCTGCCTTTGGCGGGAGCATGGACAAACCCGCCGATGGCGGGTTTTTTGTTGCCTGACGACGAAAGCCGGGAGAAGGCCAGGACGTGAAGGCCAAGGAGAAGTTCAAGGGGAAGCCCAAGAGGAAGTCCAAGGGGAAATCCGAGGCGTGACGACGACGACACCGAATGCTGCGCGTACCGGGCTGCCCAGAGGGATCTGGGTGCTCGGCTTCGTCTCGATGCTGATGGACGTCTCCTCCGAGATGATCCACGCGCTGCTGCCGGTCTATCTCGTCACCGTGCTCGGCGCCTCGACGCTCACGGTCGGCTTCATCGAGGGAATTGCGGAGGCGACGGCCTCGATCACCAAGATCTTCTCCGGCGCGCTGTCGGACTGGCTCGGCCGGCGCAAGCTGCTCGCCGCCCTCGGCTACGGGCTGGCCGCCTTGACCAAACCGCTGTTCCCGCTCGCGCCCAGCGTCGAATGGCTGGTGGCCGCGCGCTTCATCGACCGGGTCGGCAAGGGCATCCGCGGCGCGCCGCGCGATGCGCTGATCGCCGATATCGCCCCCATCGGCCTGCGCGGCGCGAGCTTTGGCCTGCGCCAGTCGCTCGACACCATCGGCGCCTTCGTCGGGCCGCTTGCGGCGATCGGCCTGATGTGGTGGACGGCTGACAATTTTACCGCCGTGTTCTGGGTTGCCGCGCTGCCGGCCTTTCTGTCCTTCGGCCTGATCGCCTTTGCCGTGAGCGAGCCGGAGCCGGACCCAAGCCGGGAATCTGCGAAAAATCCGCTCAATCTCGCTGCGATGCTGCAGCTCGGAGCGGTCTACTGGCGCGTCGTGGCGGTCGGAATCGTCTTCACGCTCGCGCGCTTCAGCGAAGCCTTCCTGATCCTGCGTGCGCAGAACATCGGCCTCAATGCGATGTGGGTGCCTGCGGTGCTGGTGCTGATGAACATCGTCTACGCGCTGTCGGCCTATCCGGCCGGCGTGTTGTCGGACCGCATCAACCGGACCGCCCTGCTCGCGCTCGGTCTCCTCTTTCTCTGCGGCGCCGACCTCGCACTCGCGCTGCTGCCGAACCTTGGCGGCCTGGCGCTCGGCGTCGCGTTGTGGGGGCTGCATATGGGATTGACGCAAGGCCTGCTCTCGGCCCTCGTCGCCGACGCCGCGCCGCCAAGCCTGCGCGGCACCGCATTCGGCTATTTCAACCTGTTCACGGGCCTGGCACTGCTGGCCGCGAGCGTGATCGCAGGTGCGCTGTGGGACGCCTATGGTCCGGCCGGCACGTTCCTGGCAGGGCTCGGCTTCGCGCTGGTGTCGCTCGTGGGGCTGCTCGCCGTCGGCAACGGGCTGGCAGCGGAGGGCAAATGATGACAGGGAGCTGTTCGTCGTGTTGAGCGGGGTGCTTGCCATTGTGATCGGCAGCGTGCTGGGCGGCTGTGCGCGCTATTTCATCTCCGGCGCGATCGCGCGGCGGCTGGGCGAGACGTTTCCGTGGGGCACCATGACCATCAACGTCACCGGCGCCTTCCTGATCGGCATTTTTGGCGCGCTGGCAACCCATCCCGGCTCGATGTTCGCCTCGCCCAATCCATGGCTGTTCGCGGTGACCGGTTTCCTCGGCTGCTACACCACGGTGTCCTCGTTCAGCCTGCAAACGCTGACGCTCGCCCGTAACGGCGAGCCCATGCATGCGCTCGGCAACGTCGTCTTCTCGGTCGGACTGTGCCTCGCCGCCGTCAGCTGCGGTTTCCTGCTCGCTGACGGTCTTGGAGGGTAGCGGCCCGATGAATTCTCCCTCCGCCGAGCGCTGGCGCAGCGCAATGCTCTATGCCTGGGTTTCCGCCGGCAGCGTCCTCGGCGGCCTGACGCGCTATCTGGTCGGGCTCTTGCTCGATACCGGTCCAGGCTTTCCCGTCGCGACACTGTTCATCAATGCCACCGGCTCGCTGATCATCGGCTTCTATGCGACGCTGACCGGCCCGGACGGCCGCATGCTGGCACGACCCGAGCACCGGCAGTTCGTCATGACCGGGTTCTGCGGCGGCTACACCACCTTCTCGGCCTTCAGCCTGGAAACCTTCCGCCTGGTCCATGGCGGCATGAAATACACCGCGCTGGCCTATGTCGCCTCCTCCGTCGTCTGCTGGCTGGTATCGGTCTGGCTCGGCCATATGATGGCGAGCCGCTACAACCGCTTGAGAAGGAGCTGACCATGCAAATTCCCAATCAGGCCGTTTCGCTCCGCATCTTCATCGGCGAGAGCGACCACTTCGACGGCAAGCCGCTCTATGAAGCGATCGTGCTGAAGGCGCGCGAGCTGCACCTCGCCGGCGCCACCGTGCTGCGCGGTCCGATGGGGTTCGGCAAGTCGAGCCGGCTGCACACCTCGAAAATCCTGCGGCTCTCGGAAGACCTGCCGCTGCTGATCGAGATTGTCGACAGCGAGGACAACATCAACGCATTCCTGCCCATCCTGGATGGCATGATGTCGAGCGGGCTGATCACCTTGGAGAAGGTGCAGGTCCTGCAATATGGTGAGAGGGCCGCGAGCTGATCGCTCCGGCAAGGAACCCGAGCCCGCCGTGTCCAGGAGGCGGAATGAACGACGCCGTCACCAAGCCGAAAACCAGGACCAAGACCAAGGTCGAGCGACCGAAGCTGCACAAGGTCATCCTGATCAACGACGACTACACGCCGCGCGAATTCGTCACGATGATCCTCAAGGCCGAGTTCCGCATGACGGAAGATCAGGCCTACAAGGTGATGATCACGGCGCACAAGCTGGGCGCCTGCGTGGTTGCCGTGTTCACGAAGGACGTCGCGGAGACCAAGGCAACGCGCGCCACCGACGCCGGCCGCGCCAAGGGCTATCCGCTGCTGTTCACGACTGAGCCGGAGGAATAGGCCATCCGCCTTCCGACTTTGCATTCCCGCCGGAGATCGCCGACAATGCCGCAAAATCGGCGCAGGCCGGACAATAAGCAAAGCGGGAAACGACGGAAGTGGGCATATCAATAAGAAGCTTCGTGACAAGAGGCCAACTGGTCCTGACGCTGGCGGCGATCGCCTTCTTCACCACCGGCACGGCGCAAGCGGCCGAACGGGTCCGCGTCGGGCTGTTGAAGCTCTCCTCGGCAGCCCCGTTGTTCCTCGCCAAGGAGCGCGGCTATTTCGAGCAGGAAGGGATCGAGGCTGACCTGAAATTCTTCGATGCCGCCGTGCCGATCGCGGTAGCCAGCGTCTCCGGCGATATCGACATCGGCTTCACCGGCTTCACGGCCGCCTTCTACAACCTCGCGGGCAAGGGCGGACTGAAGGTCGTTGCCGGCACGGCGCGCGAGGCACCCGGCTTCCAGAACACGGCCTATGTCGTCTCCAAGCGCGCATATGATTCGGGCCTGAAGACGCTGAAGGACTTGCCCGGTCATTCCGTCGGCATCACGCAAGTCGGCTCGACTTTCCATTATTCGCTCGGCCTGATCGCCGACAAGCTGAAATTCGACGTGACCTCCGTCCGGGTCGTTCCGCTGCAATCGCTGCCGAATGTCGCGGCGGCCATCAAGGGCGGCCAGCTCGACGCGGCGCTCACCGCCACGACCACGATCAGCCCGGTGGTCGCCTCTGGCGACGCGATCGTGCTCGGCTTCGTCGGCGACGAGACGCCCTGGATGCTCGGCTGCGTCGTGGCTTCGACCGCGACGATCGAGAAGAACCGCAAGCTGGTCGAGAAGGTGCTGGCCGTCTATCGCCGCGGCGCCGACGACTATGCGCGCGTGCTGTTGAAGCGCGATGCGGACGGCAAATTCGCCCGCAGCGAGGAAGGTGACGCGATGCTTGCGATCATCTCCAAATACACCGAGCAGAAGATCGAGCAGCTCCGCATCGGGCTGTCGGTCGTCGATCCCGCGCTCGACAGCGCCGACATCTCCCGCCAGATCGCCTGGTTCAAGCGCCAGAAGATGGTCGAACCCGATATCGATGCCGAGAAGATCATCGACAAATCCTTCGTCCCGGACCGGCCGACGGCGCCGAAATGACTGACGACAACGACAACAAGAACACGGAGCTACCCATGAACGCGAGCGAAGTCACCGCGGGCACCAAGATCGTCCGGCGTGCCGCGAACCAAAAGCCGTCGCGCGTCGTCGCCGACATCTGCGTGGTCGGCTCGGGTGCGGCCGGCATGTCGGCGGCGATCGAGGGCGCGCGTGCCGGACGCAAGGTGGTGCTGGTCGACAGCCTGCCCGCGCTCGGCGGCCAGGCGGTCAACTCCATCATCGGCACCTTCTGCGGCCTGTTCTCGAACGGCAGCGACGGCTACCAGTTCACCCACGGTATCGCCGACGATCTCCTGGGCGACCTCGGTGCGCAGGAGAACGCGCTGTTCTACCGCCGCGGACCGCACACCACCGTCGTCTATTACGACGAGGTCGCGCTCGGACGCTGGGTCGAGAAGGCGATGCTTGCGGCCGGCGTCACCGTGATCGTCGGCGCCGTCATGCGCAATGTCCGTGTCGCCGGCCGGCGCGTGACCGGGATCGATCTCTCCACCCGCTACGGTGACGTCGAGGTCGAGGCGAACGGCTTCGTCGACGCCTCCGGCGACGCCGCGCTGGTGTGGCAGGCGGGCTTTGCCTGCCGCGAGCCGGACGACGGCCCGATCTACGGCACGCAAATGCTGATCGTGGAGAATATCGACGAGAACAAGGTGCCGAGCCGCGAGGAATTGCCGGCGCGCATGCGAGAGAAGGCCGGCGACTACGGTCTGTTGCGGCGCGAGGGCCTGTCCTTCGTCATTCCCGGGCGCGGCGTTGCCGCAATGAACATGACCCATGTCGAGACGCCACTGGAGCCGCTGGAGGCGAGCCGCAAGGGCATCGAGGGCAAGGACCAGGCCGACCGCGCCTTCGCCTTCCTCAGGAACGAATTCCCCGCCTGCTTCGGCAAGGCGCGCATCCGCGCCTATGGCTTTCCCGGAATCCGCCAGACGCGCTGGATCGTCGGCCGCCAGCAATTGTCGGTCGACGACGTCCGCGCCGGCACCAAATTCGAAGACGCGATCGGCCGCACGGCGTGGCCGATCGAACTGCACGACCACGGCTCCGGCCATCACTGGCACGTCTTCGACAAGGACCACGTCCACTATGTGCCGTTCGGCAGCCTTGCGCCGCAGGAAGCCGACAACATCGTCGCCGCCGGCCGCTGCATCGATGCCGACAAGGCCGCACTCTCCAGCGTTCGGGTGATGGGCCCCTGCATGGCGATGGGCGCCGCCGCTGCGCACGCGCTCGACCTCGCCGGCAGCGGCAGCGTGCATCAGATCGACATCGATGCGCTGAAGTGGCGCCTGCGCGACAATCTGGAGCGGACGGACTGAGATGCGCAGCAGCCAGGAGCGCTGGCCGTAGCTCTCTGCTCGGCCGACCGCCGCGATTGTCGATCTGGACGCCCTTAGGCCATCACCACCGGCGTCTCCTCGCCGAGCCCGTACACGCGCTGCGCCTTGGAAAATCCCGCGATCGGAAATTCGCCGAGCTCGCGCCAGTCGTGGCGGCAGGCGTTGGCGAAGACCTCCGAGACCACGACGGTGCGGCCAAGCCGGCCGGCGATCTTCTCCAGCCGCGCAGCAAGATTGACGGCGGGGCCGATGCAGGTGAAGTCCAGCCGGTTGCCGCCGCCGATATTGCCGTAGAGGATGTTGCCGACATGCAGCGCGACGCCGAAGCGGAAGCGCTCGACGACTTCGCCGACCGGGTGCGCGAGCGCTTCCACGCTGGCGCGGGACTCGCGCGCGGCTTCCAGCACGCGCGCGCAGACATGCGTGGCATCGCCGACATATTCGTCGATCGGAAACACCGCGAGCAGGCCATCGCCCATGAATTTCAGCACCTCGCCGCCATGGCCGCGGATCGCCGTGACCTGGCAGTCGAAGTAGTTGTTGAGGATATCGACTACGGTCTCGGCCGGCAGCCGATCCGACAATGCGGTGAAGCCGCGCAAGTCAGAGAGCCAGATTGCCGCCTGCATGGTGTCGTTGTGGCCGCGGCGGATCTGGCCGCCGAGGATCCGCGCGCCGGCGTGGTTGCCGACATAGGTGTCGAGCAGCATCTCGGCGGTGCGGCGCAGGCTGATGATCTCGCTGACGCGCGCGAGCGGCGTCACGATGGAGCGGATCGCCGCGATGTCGTCGTCGCTGAAGCCGCCGGGATGGCGCGTGACCCAGCTCGTCGCGTGGATCGAGCCGTCGAGATAGTGCATCGGCATCGCGAGGTAGTCGGTCACGCCTTCGGCGCGCATGTCATCGAGGAACGGAAACCGCTTGCTGTCCGGATCGTCCATCCGTCCCCGGACCTCCAGCCCCTCCTCGAACACGATCCGGAGCGGGCTCCGGGCGAATTCGGGCGTGTCCAGGATATCGAAGTCGACGGTGCCGATCTCGACCTTCTGGCCCTGCCTCCAGATGAAGTTGCGGCCAAAGATTTCCGGATGCAGCGTGCGAATGAAGATGCCGAACCGCGACAGCGGCAGGCCGGCCGCGACCAGATGCTCGCAGACCTCGGCGATCATCTCGGAAGGGGTCCCGGACGACCTCGCACCGTCGATCAGCCAGTTGGTGATGCGCTGGATCTCGGAGTTTTGCATGTCCGCATTTGCGGACGAAGTTTTGGGAACGTCAAGCTGCGCGGTGGGCTAGTACCGCGACATTGTAGCGGGCGCATGATCTGTTCGGAAAACCGCTTCACACTTTTCCCGATCATGCGCTAACGCCTCACCCTGCTCTAGCGGCCGACCTGCCCGCGATCCCGAATGAAATGATCGGCCAGCACGCAGGCCATCATGGCCTCGCCGACGGGGACGGCACGGATGCCGACGCACGGATCGTGGCGCCCCTTGGTGAAGATCTCGGTATCAGCGCCCTTGCGATCCACGGTGAGACGCGGCTGGAGGATCGACGAGGTCGGCTTCACCGCGAAGCGCACCACGATCGGCTGCCCCGTGGAGATGCCGCCCAGCACGCCGCCGGCGTGGTTGGACAGGAAGCGCGTGCCGTCATTGCCGGTGCGCATCTCGTCGGCGTTCTCTTCGCCCGTCAGCTCGGCCGCGCCGAAGCCGGCGCCGATCTCGACGCCCTTCACCGCGTTGATGGTCATCATCGCACCCGCCAGATCGGAATCGAGCTTGGCGTAGATCGGCGCGCCGAGACCCGCGGGCACGCCTTCAGCGACGATCTCGAGCACCGCGCCGATCGAGGAGCCGCTCTTGCGGATGCCGTCGAGATAGGTCTCGAAGAACGCCGCCTTGTCCTTGTCGGGACAGAAGAACGGGTTCCTGGCGATCTCGTCCCAGTCCCACTTCTCACGGTCGATCTTGTGCGGGCCGATCTGCACCAGCGCGCCGCGCACCTTGACGTTGGGCAGCACCTTTCGCGCGATCGCACCGGCGGCAACCCGCGTCGCGGTCTCGCGCGCCGACGAGCGTCCGCCGCCGCGATAGTCGCGCAGACCGTATTTCGCCTCATAGGTGAAGTCGGCGTGCCCGGGGCGAAACTTGTCCTTGATCTCGGAATAGTCCTTCGACCGCTGGTCGGTGTTCTCGATGAGGAGCCCGATCGGCGTGCCGGTCGTCACCTGCACGCCGGTCTCCGGATGCGCCATCACCCCGGACAGGATCTTCACCTGATCCAGCTCCTGGCGCTGGGTGGTGAAGCGCGACTGGCCGGGCCGGCGGCGATCGAGATCGCGCTGGATGTCGGCCTCGGTGAGCGGGATCATCGGCGGGCAGCCGTCGACCACGCAGCCGATCGCCACCCCATGGCTCTCGCCGAAGGTGGTGACGCGGAACATGTGGCCGAAGGTGTTGAAGGACATCCTTAGCTGTCGCCTTACGTTGACTTTTTACATCTACGTTGTTTGTCAACGTCGTAGCGCCGAGGAGCACCCGGTTCAACCCCGTTCCCGTCATTCCGGGGCGATGCGAAGCATCGAACCCGGAATCTCGAGATTCCGGGTTCGCCCTTCGGGCGCCCCGGAATGACGGAGAGTTGGCTTAACTATACTTCTCCACCCGCCCGTCCCGGAACACGTAGACGGCGCCCTGCTCGATATAGAGCTCGGCGGCGCTGGCCGGCGTCTCCAGGCCAAGCGAAACCATCAGGGCCCGGCAGGTCCCGCCATGAGCAACTGCGACGGTGTCGGTCCGGAGCTGGTCGTACCAGGCGCGGACGCGGACCTGCACATCGGCATAGGTCTCCCCGCCTGCGGGGCCCACCGTCCATTTGTCGGCGAGGCGCCTGGCATAGATTTCGGGATCGGCAGCCTCGCTCTCGGCCAGCGTCAGCCCCTCCCAGACGCCGTAGCCGATCTCGCGCAGGCGATCGTCGAGCGAATAGTCGGCCACGGGCAATTCGAGCTTGCCGCGCGCAAGCTCCATGGTCATGCGCGCGCGGCCGAGCGGGCTCGACACATAGGGCAGCGCGGCCTTGTCGCGCCCGTCGCGCTTGAACAGGTCGGCGAGAATGCCGCCGGCCTGCACCGCCTGGCTACGGCCGCGCGCGTTCAGCGGAACGTCCTTGGTGCCCTGAAGCCGCCCGAGCGCGTTCCACTCGGTCTCGCCGTGGCGAAGATAGTAGATCGTGGGCACGGGCATTGCCGGTAAGCGTTAGTCCTTGCCGCCGAGCGAAATGTCCGGCGCGTCCGGGCGCTTCATGCCGAGCACGTGGTAACCGGAATCGACGTGATGCACCTCGCCGGTGACGCCGCGCGAGAGGTCGGAGAGGAAATACAGCGCGCTGCCGCCGACGTCCTCGGTGGAGACGTTGCGCCGCAGCGGCGCGTTGTGCTCGTTCCACTTCAGGATATAGCGGAAGTCGCCGATTCCGGAGGCCGCGAGCGTCTTGATCGGCCCGGCCGAGATCGCGTTGACGCGGATGTTCTTCTCGCCGAGGTCGGCGGCGAGATAGCGCACGCTTGCCTCCAGCGCCGCCTTCGCCACGCCCATCACGTTGTAATGCGGCATCCACTTCTCGGCGCCGTAATAGGAGAGCGTGATGAGCGAACCGCCGTCGGTCATCAGCTTCTCGGCGCGCTGTGCCACGGCGGTGAACGAGTAGCAGGAGATCAGCATCGACTTGGAAAAATTCTCCTGCGTGGTGTCGACGTAGCGGCCGTCGAGCTGCTCGCCATAGGCGATCGCGTGCACCAGGAAGTCGATCTTGCCCCACTTCTCCTTCAGCACCGCGAAGGCAGCGTCGATGGTCGCGGCGTCCGTGACGTCGCAATGGCCGAGCACGAGTCCACCGATCTCGGCGGCGAGCGGCTCGACGCGCTTCTTCAGCGCATCGCCCTGATAGGTGAAGGCGAGCTCGGCGCCAGCTGCGTGGCATGCCTTGGCGATGCCCCAGGCGATCGAGCGGTTGTTGGCAACGCCGAGGACCACCCCGCGCTTGCCTTGCATCAGACCTGAATTCTGCGCCATTTTTGAACGTCCCGTCGAGCTCTCGTTGAGGTCTGGAGGTACACCAGCCCTCCTTCGCGGTACAGTCCTAATACGCGGCGTTAACGCTGTTTCGAGCGCCGGAATAGCCGTTCCGTTCGGGTGTTATGATGGGTAAGGCGCTCGCGCCGAACACCAGGACGTCAAGACCGCAATGAGTGCGTTTCGCCAGAGTGTGGAAGCCATGATCCCGGCGTTGCGCCGCTACGCCCGCGCGCTCACGCGCGATGCGGATGCGGCCGACGATCTGGTGCAGGATACGTTGGTGCGCGCACTGCGTTCGGAGCGCCTGTTTCTCGGTGGCGACGTCAGGAGCTGGCTGTATACGATCCTGACCAACCTCAACAAGAACCGGCGGCGCTCGCTGGCAAGGCGGCCGCAATTCATGCAGCTGACGGAGAACAACCCGGATGCCAGCGGGACCGAAGCCGAGGGACGCGACATCGAGAAGGCGCTGGCAACGCTGGTCGAGGAGCAGCGTTCGGTGCTGCTCCTGGTGATGCTGGAGGGCATGAGTTACCGCGAGGTCGCCGACATCCAGGGCGTGCCGATCGGCACCGTGATGTCGCGCCTGGCACGCGCCCGCGCCCACGTTAAAGCCTCGCTGGAGGATGAGCGCCCGGCGCTCAGGCGAGTGAAATGATGGCGGGATTGATGCATCGCGTAGTGTCCGCCCGCAGTCTGCCGACGAAGCGAGCGAAGTTGAGTCACGAAGGATATTTTGGGCCGCAGAGCCAGAGACGATCGATATGAACGACCGCAATATTCCGATCACCGAAGACGAGCTGCACGCCTATGTCGATGGCGAGCTGCCGGCCGAGCGACGCGCCGACGTCGAGGCCTGGCTTGCCGCCAATCCTGACGATGCCGAGCGGGTGCAGTCCTGGCGCGCCATGGCCGAGATGCTGCACGCCCGCTACGATTCCGTCGCCCAGGAGCCGGTGCCGGCACGGCTGGAGCTCGAACGGCTGGAGCGCCGCCCCCGGCAATGGCTCTATGGCGCCGCCGCGGCTGTGCTGGTTGCCTTTGTCGCCGGCGGCACCGCCGGCTGGGTCGCGCATGGCGCCGCCAGCGCCCCCTCGACTTTCCAGAGCTTCACGGCGGACGCACTCGACGCCCACCGCCTCTATGTCGTCGAGGTCCGCCATCCTGTCGAGGTCGGCGGCAACGAGCGCGACCATCTCCAGGCCTGGCTGACCAGGCGCTGTGGCTGGACCGTGTTCGCACCGAACCTGGAGGCGAGTGGGTTGAAGCTGGTCGGCGGCCGGCTCCTGCCGGGGCCGAACGGGCCGGCGTCGTTCCTGATGTATGAGGGCGCCTCGGGCGAGCGGTACACGATCTACACTGCCAAGACCGAGAATGGTGCAACGCAGATGCGGTACGCCAGGACGGACAAGGACGGCGCGCTGTTCTGGGCCGAGCGCGGCGTCGGCTACGTCGTCAGCGGCGGCGGCGATCGCGACCGGCTGACCAAGGTGGCGCAGGCCGTGTACGACCAGGCAGAGAAAAACGGCACCTAGACAACCGCACAAGCGCGGTGCCTCGATTCCGTCATTGAAAATTTGGAATCAAGACATCGGCGCGTCTCATTATCGCACCGGATGATCACGCGAAAATGAGTAGCGTTCGATCCGCCGATCGACGCGGGCGGCCTCGATTGGGGTTTTTGGTACCGCGCTGGTCCCCCTCTCGAGGCCGCACCTTTTTATCGGCTGCCCCGCCGGACAGCCGACACGTCGAGCATGTGAGCCGAGAAGCGCTGTCACGCCTCAGGCATATGATGAGCATCATCTCCAGGGAGGATGCTGTAGACCTTAGGAAAACCCCTTCACTTCCGATCGCGCCCTAACCAAGCCCGCTACGTGGATTGTAGGGGTGTTGGTCCCGCCACTTCTCCATCAATGCCTCAAGCTCGGCGTCGTTCCCGTCCGGTAGCATAATCCTGACGGTGACGAAGAGATCCCCGGTTCCACCCGCTTTGGGCAGACCCTTGCCCTTCAGCCGGAAGGTGCGGCCGCTGGAGGTGTTTTTGGGGACCGAGAGTTCGACCGCATTGCCAAGGGTCGGCACGCGGACCTTGCCGCCGAGCACCGCCTCGTAGAGCGTAACCGGCAGGTCGATCCGCAGATCCGCGCCCTCGACCTTGAAATACGGGTGCGGCGCAATGCCGATGGTGATCAGGAGATCGCCCGGCGGATGGCCCTGGGCGCTCTCGCCCTGCCCGCGCAGCCGGATCTGCTGACCCTCGGTGACGCCGGCCGGGATCTTGACGTTGAGCTCCTTGCCCGTCGGCAACCGGACGCGCTTCTCGCCGCCCTTGACCGACTCCTCCAGCGAGACGGACATGGCGACGTTCACGTCGAGATCGAGCCCGACCCCGCCGGTGTCGAATTCGAACTGCCCGGCGCTGCCGGCCCCGGGCCGCGCGCCGCGCACCCCGCCGCCGAACATGCTGTTGAGGATGTCCTCAAAGGCGCCGCCACCCTGACCCGGGCCGCCGCCGGAGCGGAACGTATAGCTCTCGAACCCGCCGGGACCCGCGCGGCCACGCGGCCCGCCGCCGCCCGGAAAACCCTGGAAGCGCGGCTTGCCGTCGGCGTCGATCTCGCCGCGGTCGAACTGCTTGCGCTTGTCCTCGTCGCCGAGGATCTCGTTGGCCGAATTGAGTTCGGCGAAACGCTCGGCGGCCTTCGGGTCGTCCTTGTTGCTATCGGGATGGTGCTTCTTGGCAAGCTTGCGATAGGCGCTCTTGATCGCGGCAGCGTTGGCGCTCCGCGGCACCCCCAAGACCTCATAGGGGTCGCGCATCCGTCACGTCTCCTTCAAAGAAATCGAATTGTTCAAAGGGCTCCCCGCCCCACCTGCGAACCATGTGGGGAGAGAGTGGCATTTTTGCAACTAGGATTGCCGGCCGAATCCTAGCTCCGCCACGGCTTTAGCGTATGAATCTCCCAACGGCCACGGCTGCTTTGGCAGCCGGCGCCCTGGAGCCAGCTTTCGGTATTGCCGTTGACGTAGCTCGCGAGGAAATCGCGGCATTTGCGGCCGTCCTCGGCGGCATAGGATTGCGCGATCGGCGTCACCGAGCCGCGCGCCCCGGTATCCGGATTCTCCCAGTGCTGGCTGGAATCCTTGTCGCCCTTGCTCAGCACATCGGACGCAGCGTTGCGGGCGAAGGCAAGATCGGTCTCGGTCGGTGCCGCGTCCCTCGCCGGCCGCATGATCGAGCCGGTGAGGTCGCTGTCGGCGGCCTTGGCATAGGCGCCGGTGTCATTGCGGGAAAAGCTGCAACCGCCGGTGCCGAAGCCGATCAGGATCACCGTCATGGCAAAGCCGGACGGCCGGATCGCCGATAGGCCAACGCGTCCCCATGCCCTATATAGGGCGGTAGCGGACAACAACGCGTTTTGGGCCGCGGAACGCAACTCGGACTCCAGACATGACCGACACGACCTCGATGAAACACCAGACACCCTTAACATCCGGTGATTTCACCGCCGCCGACGAGCCTTTTGCGCTGTTCGAGGCCTGGCTGAACGAGGCGATCAAGAGCGAGCCGAACGATCCGAATGCCATGGCGCTCGCAACCGTCGACCCGGAAGGCCTGCCGGACGTGCGCATGGTGTTGATGAAGGGCTTCGATACCGAGGGTTTTGTCTTCTACAGCCACATCGCAAGCCAGAAGGGCCGTGAACTCGCCGCAAATCCTAAGGCAGCGTTACTTTTTCACTGGAAGTCGCTGCGCCGTCAGGTCCGCATCCGCGGCAACGTGACGCCGGTGACCGACGCCGAGGCCGACGCCTATTTCGCCACCCGTCCCAAGCAGGCGCAGATCGGCGCCTGGGCGAGCAAGCAGTCCGAGGCGCTGGAGAGCCGCTTCGCGTTCGAACAGGCCATCGCAAAAGTCGCGGCCAAGTACGTCATCAGCGAGGTGCCGCGGCCGCCGGGCTGGAGCGGCTGGCGCATCACACCGGTCCGCATCGAGTTCTGGCACGATCGCCCATTCCGTCTGCACGACCGCATCGAATTTCGTCGTGACGCCGCGGGCCAGAAGTGGTCCAAGACGCGGATGTACCCTTAGCATTTTGTTTGAGCATGATCTTTTCGGAGAACCGCTGCACACTTTTCCGGATCATGCTCCAACCTGAAAGACCTTCATGCCGCATTCGTCAAACGCACCGCGACGCACGCTGCTCCTGACCGGAGCCAGCCGCGGTATCGGCCATGCCACCGTGATCCGTTTCTCCTCGGCGGGCTGGCGCGTCATCACCTGCTCGCGGCATCCCTTCCCGGAGGACTGCCCCTGGGATGCGGGTCCTGAGGACCACATCCAGGTCGACCTCGCCGACCCCAAGGACACGACCCGCGCGATCTCCGAAATTCGCGACCGCCTCGAGGGCGGCATGCTGCATGCGCTGGTCAACAACGCCGCGATCTCGCCGAAGGGCCCCGGCGGCTCGCGGCTCGGTTCGGTCGACACCGATCTCGATACCTGGACGCATGTCTTCCACGTCAACTTCTTCGCGCCGATCATGATGGCGCGCGGACTGATCGAGGAGTTGAAGGCGGCCAGGGGCTCGGTCGTGAACGTCACCTCGATCGCGGGCTCGCGCGTGCATCCCTTCGCAGGCGCGGCCTATGCCACCTCCAAGGCCGCGCTCGCATCCCTGACGCGCGAGATGGCCTCGGACTTCGGCCGCGTCGGCGTGCGCGTCAACGCGATCGCGCCGGGCGAGATCGACACCTCGATCCTGTCGCCCGGCACCGAGAAAATCGTGGAGCAGCAGATCCCGATGCACCGGCTCGGCACGCCCGACGAGGTCGCCAAGATCGTCTACGTGCTGTGCACGGATACCTCGTCCTACGTCAACGGCGCCGAGATCCACATCAACGGCGGCCAGCACGTCTAGGCCATCCTTTAGCCGTCGTCATTGCGAGCCACCGGGTCCGCGCAAAGCGCGGCCCGATGACAGGCTCCGCGAAACAATCCAGGTTGCCTCCGCAGAGACGGTCTGGATTGCTTCGTCGCACCAGCGCAAAATTGCTTCGCAATTTTGTCGCTTCGCTTCTCGCAATGACGGAATTGGAAATAGTGCCTAGGGAAGCAAGGCGATCCAGACAAAGCCGCCGCAAGACCTGGATCGCCCTTACCTTCCGTTCCTCAATCGAGTCGAATCCGACGTGACCTCTCGCGCGGCCGTGGCGTGGCCGTGCTGAATGCGGTCGAGCAGTCGTCGTCGTTCTCACCATCGAGCAGCGGAGCACCACAGTGCCGGCACATGCGTGCCGACATCGACGACGCCTTGCCGTTCGCCAGGGCCTGACGATAGTTCGCCAGATCGATGACGTTCCGGGGCGACGTTATGTGTTTTTCAACCATGGCTGTTCCTCGCGGCTACGCACTACTTATCGCAGACAAGTTTCGCGCAAACGTTCAGCTCACCGCTCAAATTTTACCGGAGGAATTGGGGCGGCAGCCACGCATCACCGCGACGCCGCAATCCCGCTCTATTCTGCGACACCAACCACCGTGTCTCGACGAACGGCGTAAGGTCTCGGTAGGTATCAGAGCCACTTCTTCCACTTGAAGATCCAGTACGGAACGATGGCTGCGATCAGCATCAGCACCAGTGCCATCGGATAGCCGTGCGCCCATTCGAGTTCCGGCATCGCCTTGAAGTTCATGCCGTAGATCGAGGCGATCAACGTCGGCGGCATCAGGACAACAGCCATGACCGAAAACAGCTTGATGATGTTGTTCTGCTCGAGATTGACGACGCCGAGCATGGCGTCGAGCACGAAGGTGATCTTGCTGGAGAGATAGGAGGCGTGGTCGGTCAGCGAGGAGACGTCGCGCTGCATGGTCTTGAGCTGCTCGCGCATGTCCTTCGACCATTTCACGCCCTCCACCACCGCCGAGAGGAAGGCGACGACGCGGCCGATCGAGACCAGGCTCTCGCGGACCTTGGAGGTGAGGTCGCCCTTGCGGCCGATCGAGATCAGGATCTGGGAATATTGCTTGGCATGGCCGTGGCGCTCGCTCTCGGGCTCGAAGATGTCGTGCGACACTTGGTCGATCTCGGCGCCGCAGCGCTCCAGAATGTCGGCGCAGCGGTCGATCACGGCGTCCAGCAGTTCCATCAGCACCATCTCGCCGGTGATCGCCGGCGTGCAGGAGCGGCCAAGCTTGGCCTCGACCAGGGCGAACGGCTTCGGCAGGTCGTAGCGCACCGTCACCAGGCGGTGGTCGCCGAGAATGAAGGTCACCGCCGTGGTCCGGGGCATGTCGGTATCGGAGTGGCACATCAGCGTCGCGGTCATGTAGCGCGCGCCGTTCTCGATATAGAGGCGGCTGGAGATCTCGATCTCCTGCATGTCCTCCCGGGTCGGAATGGCGATGCCCGCCAGCCGCTCCACCGCCTTGTCCTCGGCCGCACTCGGACTGAAGAGGTCGATCCAGACCGCACTCTCCGGCAGCGCCGTGAGATCCTCGATGACAGCCTTCTTGAGGGAGGACTCGGAGGGAACAAACACCGAAAACATGAACAACTCCAGAGAACCTGCGACAGAATGACAGCCTTTAGCGCGATTCTGACAAGTTCATCATGACAAGCACATTAACGGAGCGTTTGCATTTGTGGCGACGCCGTGGCCCAACCGTGGCACGGAATCGACAGTTCGGCACGCTTTGCCCCAAAACCCGCGCAAAGTCGAAAAACTTGCGGCAAAAAAGCCACAGCTGAGGTCTCGCAGCGCGGGAAAAGGCCTTGAGTGCTGGAATTGTGGCAGATTTCAACGATAATGGGATTAACGGAGTCGAGGAACTTGGGCGCTAAGCTCAGGCTTTCCCGCGCGGTATTGTTTTGATTGGAACCAAATCATGTCGTCGCTGAGAGTTAAGTTGGGGATTTTGGCCGCCGGCCTGATGCTGTCGGGCTGCATGCAGGCCACGCATTTCGAGGCGACCGACACCAAGGCCTTCAAGCCGAAGGACAAGGAACTGCTCGCCAAGGTCCGGTACGAGAATACTCCGGTCGCGGAGCCGTTCCGCCGCGCTATCGTCGACTACCACCGCAAGGAATCGCCGGGCTCGATCGTGGTCGATTCCGACAACCACTACCTCTACTGGGTGATGGATGGCGGCAAGGCGATCCGCTACGGCATCACCGTCGGTGAAGAAGCCATGGCCTGGTCCGGCATCGCCAAGGTCGGCAGCATGACCGAGTGGCCGGCTTGGCACCCGACCCCGGGCGAGATTTCGCGCCTGGGCGTGCCGACTTATGTTGCGCCCGGCCCGGACAATCCGATGGGCTCCCGCGCGATGTATCTCTACTCGGGTGGCAAGGACACGCTGTTCCGCATCCACGGCACCAACCAGCCGGAATATATCGGCGCCTCGATCTCGTCGGGCTGCATCCGCCTGACCAACGAGGACGCGATCGACCTCTATAACCGGGTCAAGGTCGGCACCATCGTCGTGGTGCTCGAGCCGAAGCACGGCGACTCGCCCTACAATTCGCGCCTTGCGCTCCAGGGCGGCGGCTCCAATTCTTCCTACTAAATCGGCCTTTCCCGAGGCTTTTCAAAAGCGCCGGTTTTACCGGCGCTTTTTTGTTGCGGGCTTGCGTGACGGGACCTTGTCGCCGCCGGCCGCCGACTTGTCCGCAGGCGCGGGGGATTTCTCAGCCGCCTCGTCACCAGCTCCATCCTTTGCCTCAGGCTTGGACGCAACCTCGCGCGGCGGCGCCTCCTCAGGCCGTTCCGCCGGCAGCAGCGGAGCGATCTGCGGCAGGGGATCCCAGACGTTCCACTGGCAGATCCGGTAGTCGTTGCGCCGCTGCGCCAAGTCGAGATGGATATGGTCCTCGTGGTACCAGTCCGAGCCCGGGCCGAGCACGGTGGAAAAGCGCGCGCACACCGAATGCAGCACACGCTCGCGCACGTCACGCGCCATGGTGCGATCGGTGAGGCCAATCGACTGCCCGTTGGCGAGCTTGATGGCGCGGACGTCGAGGGCGTTGGCCTTGCCGTGCTCGGACAGCATCGCGCCGGCGATGCGGTTGCGGCCGCGGCACTCGAAGCTATCAAAATTGTCGAGATCGGCGATGGTCGAGCCGAGGCTGGTGGCCAGCGGCACCATGTCCTTGCGCACCCAGTCGGCGATCGCAGACGCCATGGTGCAGCGAAGGATCGCCGCCGGCTTGACTGCCACCTTGCGCTTGTCCGGCAGCACGATGGCCTCCAGCCGCACCAGATCCTCGCCGCCACAGGCGCCGGGGCCACGGATATCCGGAATGGAGGGGGCAATCGCGATCTCCTCGGTCAGCGCGAGCCGGCAGGCCGAAACCTGCTTCTCGGGCGGCGGCGCGGCCTCGGCCGGCTTGTCCGGGGAAGGCTTGCCGTCGGCCTCCGGTGCCGCCTCGTCCGGTGCTTTGGGGGCATCCGCAGGGCGTGGTTTTGGTAGCGGGATCTTGGCGGCATGAACCGTCGCGCGCGGCCGTGGTGGACCAAAGCCAAAGATATCGAGCGGCGCAGCATATTTTCGCGCCTCCGCCCGGTCCGCGAGCGCAAGCGTTAGCCCGAGCGCGGCGGTAACCATTGCCGCGCCGGCGGACATATAGCCGCGACAAGACCATTTGCGGCGAAAGTCCGGCAGGCTAAAACTCATGACAATTCTTTGGCCCAACGCTGAGAGCGATAACGCGTCCAGCGACTTCTCGGAGGAACGTCGGAATGCTTGGTTTGATGCAAGACTGGCCCCTGCTCTGCCACCGGATCATCGAACACGCCGCCAGGATTCATGGCAAGCAGGAGGTCGTTACGCGATCGGTCGAGGGACCGATCCATCGCACCACCTACGCCGAGATCCACAAGCGGGCGCTCAAGGTCTCGCAGATGCTGGAGCGCGACGGCATCAAGCTCGGCGACCGCGTCGCAACGATCGCCTGGAACACCTGGCGCCATCTCGAGGTGTGGTACGGCATCATGGGAATCGGCGCCATCTGCCATACCGTCAATCCCCGCCTTTTCCCCGAGCAGATCGCCTGGATCATCAACCATGCGCAGGACCGCATCGTGATGACCGACATCACCTTCGTTCCGGTCCTGGAGAAGATCGCCGACAAGCTGCCAAGCGTCGAACGCTACGTCGTGCTCACCGACAAGGCGCACCTGCCGCAGACCACCCTGAAGAATGTCGTCGCCTACGAGGACTGGATCGCGGAGGCCGACGGCAAATTCAAATGGAAGGACTTTGACGAGAACACGGCGGCGGCGATGTGCTACACGTCGGGCACCACGGGCGATCCGAAGGGTGTGCTGTATTCGCATCGCTCCAACGTGCTGCACGCGCTGATGGCCAACAACGTCGATGCGCTCGGTACCAGCGCCTCCGAGACGATGCTGCCGGTGGTGCCGCTGTTCCACGCCAATAGCTGGGGTATCGCCTTCTCCGCGCCCTCGCAAGGCACCAAGCTGGTGATGCCCGGCGCCAAGCTCGACGGCGCCTCGGTCTATGAATTGCTCTCGACCGAGAAGGTGACGCACACCGCGGGCGTGCCCACGGTGTGGCTGATGCTGCTCCAGCACATGACCGCCAACAATCTGAAGCTGCCTGAGCTGAAGATGGTGATCTGCGGCGGCTCGGCGATGCCGCGCTCGATGATCAAGGCCTTCCTCGACATGGGCTCGAACGTCCGCCACGCCTGGGGCATGACCGAGATGAGCCCGATCGGCACCGTCGCGGCGCTGAAGCCGCCGTTCCAGAACGCGACCGGCGACGCGCGGCTCGACGTGCTCCAGATGCAGGGCTATGCACCCTTCGCCGTCGAGATGAAGATCACCGACGATGCCGGCAAGGAGCTGCCCTGGGACGGCAAGACTTTCGGCCGCCTCAAGGTCTCCGGCCCCGCCGTCGCCAAGGCCTATTACCGGGTCGATACCAACATCCTCGACGAGGACGGCTTCTTCGACACCGGCGACGTCTCGACCATCGACGAGGACGGCTACATGCGGATCACCGACCGCTCCAAGGACGTGATCAAGTCCGGCGGCGAGTGGATCTCCTCGATCGACCTCGAAAACCTCGCGGTCGGCCATCCGGCCGTGGCGGAGGCCGCCGTGATCGGCGTGTTCCACCCCAAATGGGACGAGCGGCCGCTGCTGATCGTTCAGCTCAAGCAGGGCCAGCAGGCCAGCCGCGAGGACATCCTGAAGTACATGGACGGCAAGATCGCCAAATGGTGGATGCCCGACGACGTCGCCTTCGTCGACGGCATCCCGCACACCGCCACCGGCAAGATCCTGAAGACCGCGCTGCGCGACCAGTTCAAGGACTACCGCTTCCCGAACGCGGCGGCGTAGGACTTACACGTCATTCCGGGGCGATGCCAACGGCATCGAACTATGGTTCGCAATTGCGAACCTGAGAATCTCGAGATTCCGGGTTCGCCCTTCGGGCGCCCCGGAATGACGGGCAGGAGCAACCCGGTATCCCTTGAATTTGCCGCCGGGGCGTGGTCTCAACGCCTCCTATCGTCGCGCCAGATCGGCGCGGCACCGCCTCCAAAACCCGGCAGAGCTCACCCGATGGCCCGCAGGATTTCCGCTCCCTACCAGTCGGAGCCCGTGTCCAGCCTCGCCAGCTGGGCGCGCAATCTGGCCGTGTTCGCGGTGGTGGCGGTGGCGGTGTCGATCCTCGTCGTCCGGTTCGGCTTTCTGGAGCCGAAGCCCGCGCTCGTCACCTTCTTCGGCGGCCTCGCCATCGCCGCGCTCTCGATCCTGTTCGGCCTCGCCGGCTTCGCCGCGATCTGGCAGAACGGCTCGCGCGGCATGGCGCGCATCCTGCTCGCCTTCCTGATCGACGGCATGATCCTCGCCTACCCCGCCTATCTCGGCCTGCAATACCGCAAGCTGCCGGCGATCCACGACGTCACCACCGACCCGATCGACCCGCCCCGCTTCGACGCGCTGGCGCGCCTGCGCGCCGGTGAAGGCGCCAATACCGCGGTCTATGCCGGCCTCTATTCGGCCGAGCAGCAGCGCCATTTCTATCCCGATATCGAGCCGATCGAACTCGAGATCCCGGTCGACCGCGCCTATGCGATCGCGCTGCAGCTCGTCAACAAGCGCAAATGGCTCGTCATCGACGAGCGCGCGCCGCAGCCGCCGCGCCGCATCGGCCGCATCGAGGCGGTGGCGCGCACGCCGATCATGGGTTTGCGCGAGGACATTTCCATCAGGGTCGTGCCCGACGGCGACGATTCCCGCGTCGATATCCGCTCCGCCTCGCGCTATTTCGATAGCGACCTCGGCAGCAACGCCGCACGCGTCAAGAAATTCATCGACGATCTCAACACCGCCGCCGATGCGGACGCGCTGAAGCCGGTGAAGAAGACCCCGGTGACGCCGCCGAAGGCACCGGCGAAGACGGTGAAGAAGTGACGCGCCAGCGTCATTCCGGGGCGGTCCGCAGGACCGAGCCCGGAATCCATTTCATCCACCAATGCTGCGGCCCGATGGATTCCGGGGTCGCGCTGACGCGCCCCCCGGAATGACGAGCTAAGCCATCCGATACGTCCCACCGATCACGGGATCGCCATCCGTCGCCACCACGCCGCGGGCGACCAGGTCTTCCAGATGCGCCAGCACGGAATAGCCGGCAGCCGTCGTCAGCCTTGGATCGATGCCGATATAGATCGCGCGCACCATGGTCGGGATGTCGGCCTCGCCCTTGGCGAGGCGATGCAGGATCGAGGCTTCGCGCGCCTTGCGGTGGCGGATCAGGAAACGCACGAAGCGCGGGCCGTCCGGGATCTCGGGGCCGTGGCCCGAGAAATAGAGATCCTCCTCGCGGGCGGCCAAGCGGTCGAGCGATTCCATGTAGTCGATCATCGAGCCGTCGGGCGGCGCAACGATCGAGGTCGACCAGCCCATCACGTGGTCGCCGACGAAGTTGAATTTTCGCTCGGGCCAGGCGAAGGCGAGATGGTTGGCGGTATGGCCCGGCGTCGCCACCGCCTCGAGGCGCCAGCCCGCGCCCTCGACGACGTCGCCATGGGCGATCCTGGTATCGGGCGCGAAATCGCGATCGACGCCGGATTCCGGATTGTGCTTCTCGCTCTCGAAGCGCGGGCGCGAGGCGCGGTGCGGGCCCTCGGCATAAACCGGTGCACCGGTCGCCTGCTTGATCCGCGCCGTGTTCGGCGAATGGTCGCGGTGGGTGTGGGTAACGAAGATATGGCTCACCGTCTCGCCGCGAACGGCATCGAGCAGCGCCGCCGCATGCGCCGCATCGTCCGGACCGGGATCGATGATCGCGACGTTGCCCGTGCCGACGATGTAGCTGACCGTACCGGTGAAGGTGAACGGGCTCGGATTGTTACAGAGCACGCGCCGCACGCCGGGGCGGACTTCCTCGACGACGCCGGCTTTGAGTGGAAAGTTGCGGTTGAACGGGACGTCGTCGCTGTCGGACATGGCTTGCTCACACCTTGCTGACTTCGTCATGCCCGGCCTTGTGCCGGGCATCCACGTTCTTCTCACCGGCTAGAACGTGGATGGCCGGGACAAGCCCGGCCATGACGCAATCGGAGAGTTCTATCGTCTCACACGCTCACCGCGCGGCAGCTCAGAAAAACGCCTGAATGCCCGTGATGGCGCGGCCCAGGATCAGGGCGTGGACGTCGTGGGTGCCCTCGTAGGTGTTGACCGTCTCGAGGTTATGGACGTGGCGCATCACGTGGTACTCGATCGAGATGCCGTTGCCGCCATGCATGTCGCGCGCGACGCGGGCGATGTCGAGCGCCTTGCCGCAATTGTTGCGCTTCATGATCGAGATCATCTCGGGGGCGAACTTGCCCTCGTCCATCAGGCGGCCGACGCGCAACGAGCCCTGGAGGCCCAGCGCGATCTCGGTCTCCATGTCGGCGAGCTTCTTCTGCACGAGCTGGGTCGCGGCCAGCGGCTTGCCGAACTGCTTGCGGTCGAGCGTGTACTGACGGGCGCGGTGCATGCAGTCCTCGGCCGCGCCGAGCGCACCCCAGGAAATGCCGTAGCGGGCGCGGTTGAGGCAGCCGAACGGGCCCTTGAGGCCGGAGACGTTGGGCAGCAGCGCGTCTTCCGGAACCACGACGCCGTCCATCACGACTTCGCCGGTGATGGAGGCGCGCAAGCTGAGCTTGCCGCCGATCTTCGGCGCGGAGAGGCCCTTCATGCCCTTCTCCAGCACGAAGCCCCGAATCTGGTTGTCGTGCGCGGCCGACTTGGCCCAGACCACGAACACGTCGGCGATCGGCGCGTTCGAGATCCACATCTTGCTGCCGGTCAGGCGATAGCCGTCCGAGACCTTCTCGGCGCGGGTCTTCATGCCGGCCGGGTCGGAGCCGGCGTCCGGCTCGGTCAGGCCGAAGCAGCCGACCCACTCGCCGCTGGCGAGCTTCGGCAGGTACTTCTTGCGCTGGTTCTCGTCGCCATAGGCGTAGATCGGGTACATCACCAGCGAGGACTGCACCGAATTCATCGAGCGATAGCCGGAATCGACCCGCTCGATCTCCCGCGCGACCAGGCCGTAAGCGACGTAGCTCGCATTGGCGCAGCCATATTCCTCAGGCAGCGTGATACCGATCAGGCCGAGTTCGCCCATCTCGTTGAAGATCTCGCGATCCGTCGTCTCTTCGAGATAGGCCTTGGTGATGCGCGGCATCAGCTTGTCCTGGGCGTAGGCGCGCGCGGTGTCGCGCACCATGCGTTCGTCTTCGGTGAGCTGCTCGTCGAGCAGGAACGGATCGTCCCACTGGAAAGAAGCCGCAGCCGGCTTGTCCTTGGTCTGAGGGCGCACGCTCATGAAACGTCCTTTCGCGTCTGGTTCCGTCAACAATTGCCCGACAAAGTAAAGCGCCGCGGCAACAAGTTCAATTGCATCCTGGTTTCGATCATTCCGGGGCGCGCAACGGCGCGCGTCCGGAAACGACGTCGTCAGATTTCGAGCTGCTCGTTGGCGACGATCTCGATGCCGAAGCCCGACAGGCCCTTGTAGTCGTGCACCGAGGAGGTGAGATGCCGGATCGAGGTGACGCCGAGATCGCGCAGGATCTGCGCGCCGACACCGATCTCGCGCCACTGGCGGTTGCGGTCGGCCTCCGTCGACGTCTCGTCCTCCAGCGGCGAGACGGGCACACCGGCCGCACCGTCGCGCAAGTAGACCAGCACGCCGCGGCCGGTCTTCTTGAAATGCTCGAGCACGACCGCCATGCGCTTGTGGCCGGTAAAGGTGTCCTTCACGATGTTCGGCTTGTGGAAGCGCGTCAGCACGTTCTTGCCGTCACCGACGCCGTTGTAGACGAAGGCGACGTGGGCGATGGAATCGAACGGCGAGCGGTAGGCATAACCCTGCAAGGGGCCGATCGGGCTGTCCGTGACGAAGGTCGAGACCCGCTCGATCAGCTTCTCGCGCGCCTGGCGGTAGGCGATCATGTCCGCGATGGTGACGTGCTTGAGCTTGTGCTGGGCGGCGAAGCGGGCGACCTGCTCGCCCTTCATCACGCTGCCGTCGTCGTTCATCAGCTCACTGATGACGCCGACCGGCGGCAGGCCGGAGAGCTTGCAGAGGTCGACGGCAGCCTCGGTATGGCCGGAGCGCAGCAGCACGCCGCCATCCTTGGCGATCAGCGGAAAGATGTGGCCGGGCCGGGCGAAATCGTTGGCGCCGACATTGGGATTGGACAGCGCGCGGCAGCACGAGGCGCGCTCTTCGGCGGAGATGCCGGTGCCACCGTCGGGCTTGTAGTCGATCGAGACCGTGAACGCGGTGGTGTGCGCGGAATCGTTGTGGGCCACCATGGGATCGAGCCGCAGGCGGCGCGCGTCCTCCGTGGTCACGGGCGCGCAGACGATGCCGGAGGTGTGGCGGATGATGAACGCCATCTTCTCGGCGGTGCAGAGCGAGGCCGCGACGATCAGATCGCCCTCGCCCTCGCGGTCCTCGTCGTCGGTGACGACGACGAGCTCGCCCCTGGCAAAGGCCTGCAAGACTTCCTGGACGGTATCGGGCATTTCCCAATCTCTATCGGTTATGAGCCGGAGGCTCAGCCGGACGCCTTAGCCGGACTTGGCCCCAAGCGCTAGTGTCCTGGACGCAACCGCATATGCCTGATGGCGGGCAGGGCGGCGGGTTTCAGGCTTGCACCGAAGATACCAAGGATATAGGCGCGCAAAGCCCGGAAGGAAGGCGGCCGGACGCCGTCAGGGCAGCACCTCTCGCCGCTCGCCGAGCCGCAGGTCGAGCTCGGCGCGCTTGTCCGCGAGCAGGCCGGCCTGCGCGGCCTCGATCACGGTAAACAGCTCGTGGGCGTCGCTGAGCCGGGTCACTGTGACGTAGCTGGCGCCGGCCTCGTAGAGCTCGCCCACGTCCGACAAAAGATCGGCCGTAGCCACGATCATGGCGGTCGGGTTGAGGGTGCGGACGTGGCGGACCAGCTTCTCGTTGCTGGCGCCCTTGAGAAGCGCATCCGGCACGCTGAGGATGATCATCTCGGACTTGCCGACGCCGGCATGGAGCAGCGTGTCCGCGCTGCTGATGTCGCCATAGATCACGTGCAGGCCGCGCGAAAGCAGGGTCTGGTACACATTGGGGTTGAAATCGACCACGGTGATCTGCTCGAGCAGCACTGGCGCCTGCCGTTCGATCTCGGCCAGCAGCGCGCTCGCCGCGCGGAAAAAGCCGAGGATGACGATGCGGCGGGCCTCGCCATGGCCGCCCTCGTGGCCCTCCTCGGCATGGCCGTTGCCGTGATCGAGATCGCGCAGGCCGATCCGCTTCAACGGGCCGATCGCCCAGCGGGTGATCTCGTCGCTGCGGGTCATCACGAAGGTCGAGAGCACGGCCAGCACCACGAAGGCGAAGGAGGCCGCGTTCGCCGTTTCGGCGGCGATGTGGTTGTCGGTGACCCCGGTCTGGATCACCACCAGCGAGAATTCCGATATCTGGGCGAGGTTGAGGGCCGGCAACAGGCTGGCACGCAGCCCCTGCTTCATCAGGTAGAGCGGCGTGAATGTCGTGACGAGCCGACTAACAACCGTGAACGCCGCGATCATCAAGGCAAGCCCGATCACGGAGAGGCCGGGCACGGGAATGGTCATGCCGAGCGCGACGAAGAACAGCGTGATGAAGAAGTCGCGCAGCGTGGTGACCTTGGCGGTGACGTCGAGTGCATAGGGAAAGGTCGAGAGCGAGACGCCGGCGATCAGGGCGCCCATCTCGCGCGACAGCGACAGCCGCTCCGCAGTCTCGGCGACGAGAAAGCACCAGGCGAGCGCGCCGAGCAGGATCAGTTCGGGCCGGCGGGCGATCTGGTGGAACAGGCGCGGCAGCACATAACGGCTGACCAGCAGCGCCGCTGCGACCAGCACCGCGACGCGGCCGATCGAGAGCAGGATGACGCTCACTTGCAGATTGGCAAGACTCGGCTGCACCGCCAGAAACAGGATGGCGAAGATGTCCTGGAGCACCAGCACGCCGAGCGTGATGCGGCCGGGCAGCGTGTCGAGCTCACGCTTCTCGTAGAGCACCTTGACGATGATGACGGTGCTCGACAGCGCGCAGGCGATACAGAGATAGACGGCATCGAAATGGCCGCCGCCGAACGACAGGCCGATGCCGGCGAAGAACAGGACCCCGAGCAGACAGCCGCCGAGCAGCTGGCCGCCCGCCGCGAACAGGATCACCCTTCCGGCCCGCACGATCTTCTTCAGGTCGATCTCAAGGCCGATCATGAACAGCATGAAGATCAGGCCGAGTTCGGAGATGACACTGATCGATTCCTGCGACTTGACCCAGCCGGCACCGAATGGACCTATGCAAAAGCCGGCGATAAGGTAGGCCAGGATCAGCGGCTGCCGGGAGAAATGGGCGAGCAGGCCCAGCATCCAGGCAAACAGGATACAGAGAGTGATGTCGCGAATGAGCTCGTGCATGCCAAATTGGTCCGTTTTGCCGCACCCTAGAGACGGGTTGCGCCGCGGCAAGCGAGCAATTCGTCACATGCGGATCGTGCTCTGGTTGATACCCCTGCTAGGTTCGTTCGCGTCCGCTTTGCCGGCCGCGGCCCAATCCAAGGTCAATATCGAACAAAACTTTGCCGATTCGCTCACCGCGCTGCCGAAGGAGGAACTGGCCGTCGCCGGCGGGTTCTATGTGCCGGCCTATTCCAGCGTCGCGATGAGCCAGGGCAAGCTGCGCGTCGATTTCTCGGTAACGTTGAGCGTTCACAACGCCTCCGAGACCCAGCCACTGGTGGTCAAACGCATCGCCTATTTCGACACTGCAGGCAAGCAGGTCGAAAGCTATCTGAAGGCGCCGGTGGCCTTGAGGCCCCTCGCCACTGTCTCGATCTTCATTCCGACCGACGACGTGCGCGGCGGGACCGGAGCCAATTTCCTCGTCGACTGGGCGGCAACGGGCGAGATCGCCGAGCCGGTGGTCGAGGCCTTGATGGTTGGCGGCGTCGCCAATGCGCATTACGCTTTCATCAGCCAGGGACGTCCGACCCGGACGGCCACAAAGAAGTAGAGGGCCGTCCGACCCGGACGGCCAGCAAGACGTAAAGCAGGCCGGTGCAAAGCCGGCCGCTCAACAAGAACAAAACGAGGAACGCTCCCATGACGTCCAGCTTCGATTTCGCGCCCCTGTTTCCCGCAGGGTTGCCGGCCCCTTCCGCGCGCTGGACGGGCCTTGCCAAATACAGCTTCGTCGGCGGCAACAATGATTCCGAGCAGGTGCCGCTGGACGAGCTGATCGAGGCGGCCAACCTCGCCCTGCAACGCGAGGGCCGATCGCTCGCCACTTACGGTCTGGCGCACGGGCCGCAAGGCTACCTGCCCTTGCGCGAATTCCTGGTGACAAAACTGAAGCGCGATGCCGGCATCAACTGCACGGTCGACGATCTTCTGATCGTCTCCGGCTCGCTCCAGGCGCTCGACCTCGTCAACAATACGCTGCTCGCCCGAGGCGATACCGTGATCTTCGAGCAGGACAGCTATCAGGGCTCGCTGAACCGCCTGGCACGGCTCGGCGTCAACGTCGTCGGCATTCCGCTCGATGCGGACGGCATGCGCATGGACGTGCTGGCCACGACGCTGGCCGACCTGAAGAGTCGCGGCATCCGCCCAAAATACATCTACACCATCCCCACGGTGCAGAACCCAACCGGCAGCATCATGCCGGAGAGCCGCCGCGCCGAGCTGGTGCGGCTCGCGGCCGAGTATGGCGTGCCGATCTTCGAGGACGATTGCTATGCCGATCTCGTCTGGTCGGGACAGCGGCCGCCGGCGATCCACGCGATGAGCCCGAACGGCGGCGTGATCCATATCGGCTCGTTCTCGAAATCGATCGCGCCGGCGCTGCGCGTCGGCTTCATCGTCGCGCCCTGGGATGTGATGTCGCGGATGCTGTCGCTGAAGACGGATGCCGGCTCCGGCGCGCTGGAGCAGATGGTGCTGGCGGCCTATTGCAAGCCGCATTTCGCAAGCCACGTGCCGGCCCTGACGAAGGTGCTGCGCACCAAGCTCGATACGCTGATGGAAGCGCTCAATGAGCAGTTCGGAACGGCCGCGGAGTTCGAAGAGCCCAAGGGCGGCATCTTCCTGTGGGTGAAGCTGCCAGACCAGGTCGATACGCTAAAGCTGTATCAGGCCGCGCTTGCTGCCGGCGTGTCGATCAATCCGGGCCCGGAATGGTCGACCAACAAGGGCCATTCCAGCTCTCGCCTCAGGCTGTGCTTTGCCAGCCCCTCGCATCAGCAGATCCGCGAGGGCGTCGCTGTGCTGGCCGAGGTCTGCCGCAGGGAGTTCGGCGTGCCCGCCCGCAGCGCCAATGTGGAGAAGCGGGCTTAACGCCTCATCAAGCCGCCTGGGGCTGGCTGCCGTGGATCGCGGAGGCCAGCCGCAGCAACAGGACGATCGAGACGTTGCCCTTGCCGGCCTCGATCTGGGCGATGTAGCGCTCGGAAATCCCGGAGCGGCGGGCCAGCTCCCGGCGCGACAGGTCGCAGCGCATGCGCGAGGACCTCAAGCGGTCGCCCAGCTCGGCCAGAAACGCGGTCTCCGAATAAGGCGGCACGGCACAGCTGCCCGGCAGCACTTCGCCCGCAAAATCCATGACTTGATTCAGCATTGGTCTATCCACGTTCGCCTTCGGGAAGCACCATCCTAGCCTGGAAGCGGCCGGCCTCATTGACGCGGATCAAATTCGCGCGCGATCGGCGGCTGCCGTGGACGACCGCGGGCGGGATGCTACACTTTGGAATTCTTCGAGGTGGGGCTTTTCGGGACATGACGCGTTGTATGAGCCGCTGGACCACGGCCGCGGTGGTGTGGGTCGCGTTCACGTCCACGGCCGGTGCCGAGACGCTTGCGGCGACGGTCGAACAATGGGGCCTGCTCGGCTCATGGGCGGTCGATTGCGCGGCCCGGCCCGACCGCGACAGGGGTGCGCTCCTGACTTACGAAATCCGGAACGACGGCCGGGTGATGTACAGCCGCAATTTCGGCGAGGCCAAGGACGAGAACGAGGTCGTGTCCGCCACGGTCAACGCCGAGGGCCTGCTCAATGTGATGGTGTACTTTCCATCGCTGCATCAGACCCGCGAATTCGGGCTGCTGCTGGCGCAGGATGGCAGCCTGCGCGCGATCTACAATCGCAGCGAGCGCGGCGCGTACACGATCAGGGACGGCAGATACGTCGCCACGGGCGCGCCGACACCTGCGCAGCAACGCTGCGATTGAGCATCTGAACATCCGTTCAGAATTCTCTGCCCGTTCCTCCGGAACGTTCGCACGCACGCGCCGTTCTCATCTGCATTGGATTGGAGGAGGACATCATGAAGAAGCTTGGTTATGTGGTTGCAGCTCTCGGTGCGCTCGTCATCGCGGCGCCGACGCTGGCGAGCGCGGAGACGGTGGTGATCAGGCGCGATCATCACGGCCCTTACGGCGCGCGCGCCGAATTCCGCGAGCATCGCGATCATGGCTGGCATCGCGGCTGGCACCATCGCGATCGTGTCGTCGTGGTCAAGCGCAGCCATCACCACTGGGACTAACGCGCAACGCAACATGGAAATGGCCCCTTGCGGGGCCATTTCTTTGTGTGCGCGACATGCGCTTGGTCAGTCCCATGCCGGTGCAAAGCCGGGATTGACGCAGCGCCTGTCCTTCGGCAGCGCCGCGATCTTCTTGCGGTCGGCATCGTCGAGCGTGATCTTCAGCGCATCGAGATTGGCCTGCTGACTCTCGCGGCGCGAGGCCTTCGGGATCGCCGCGACGCCGCCCTGGTCGAGCAGCCATTTCAACGCAACCTGCGCAGCGGTCGCGTTGTGCTTGGTGCCGATCTCCGCCAGCACCGGATCGGAGGCAACGCGCCCCTGCGCCAGCGGGCAATAGGCGACCAGCGGGATCGACCTGGCATTGAGATAAGCCAGCACCTTCGATTGATCGAGCATCGCGTGATATTCGATCTGGTTGCAGGCGATCGGCGCCCTGATGTCCTCGACCGCGATCTTGAGCAGCGCCGTGGTGAAATTGGCGACGCCAATCGCCCGCGTGCGCCCCTCCTCCTTCAGCTTCATCAAGGTCTCGAACACTGCGCCCCAGTTCGCGGACTTGGACGGCCAGTGCACGAGATAGAGATCGACATGGTCGAGCCGGAGCTTCTCCAGGCTGGCGTCGAAGGCCCGCCGGATCGCATCCGGCGCCAAATTCTCATGCCAGACCTTCGTCGTGACGTGCAACTCGCCGCGCGGCAGCCGGGCCGCGGCGAGTGCGGCGCCGATCGGTTCTTCGTTGGCGTACATCTCGGCCGTGTCGATGTGGCGATAGCCGACCGACAGCGCGCTCTCGACCGCCGCGCGGCAGGCATCGCCCTGCATGCGGAAGGTGCCGAGGCCGAGCTTGGGCATGCTGATGCCCTGTGTCTTCAGATGATCCATGGGTCAACTCCTGACGTATTTCAGCCGCCGAACACACGGTGGGGCCGCGAGGGCAGACTCTTCGGTGATGGAAAAGAGGTGGCGGGAGTGGACAGTATAGCGCGGGGGAAGCGGGGCGGCCAATCAAGATCGGGTTAGCGTCGGCGCACTGAGTGCCTCCCCAACGTCATGGCCGGTCTTGTCCCGGCCATCCACGACTTGCCCCGGGCACGCAGAACGTGGATGCCCGGGACATCTAGCGCGAAGACGCGCTTCGCGCTCCTGCCCGGGCATGACGACTGGGGCGAACAGCTGGCTCTCTCACGAATGCTGCGCGACCACGGTCGGGCGGGCCTGCGACTGCGGCACGATGTCGACCGACCAGAGGTCGCGGTTGTCCACGTCCTTCAGCGTCACGGTCATCACGCCGGTCGCGCCATCGATGTCGACGCGGCCGAAGAACTGCAGTCCGAAGCACGGCGCCAAATTCTCGCCCTGCGCCTCGCTGCAGCCGTTCTGGTACATCGCGACCGGACCAAACGTGTCGTCGAGCTCGCCCGGACCCCAGGTGCCGGCATGCAGCGGGCCGGAGACGAACTCCCAGAACGGCTCGAAATCCTGGAATTGCGCCCTGTTCGGATCGTAGTAATGCGCGGCGGTGTAGTGCATGTCGGCGGTGAGCCAGACGACGTTGCCCACGCCGGCGCGCCTGATGGAGCTGAGCAGATCGGCGATCTCGTGCTCGCGTCTATCGGGCGGCCCATTACCGAGCGCGACCGCATCGAGGCTGATCAGGCCGATCGGCAGGTCGGCCGCGATCACCTTCCAGGTCGCGCGCGAGGCAGCGAGCTCCCGCTTCAGCCAGGCCAGCTGCTCGGCGCCGAGGATCCAGCCGCGATGGTCGTTGCCCTTGTTCCAGGTGTCATCGCGAAAACTGCGCATGTCGATCATGAAGACGTCAAGCAGCGGTCCATAAGCGATCTTGCGATAGACCCGCCCCTGCCGTGCGCCGGCGTCGCGGATCGGCATGAAGTCGAAGAAGGCGCGGCGGGCGCGCGCGACCAGGCGCGGCGTGCCGTCGTCCTCATAACCAGCCTCGTCATAGCTGCCGGACGGCGACCAGTCGTTGCTGACCTCGTGGTCGTCCCACTGAGCGAACATCGGCACATTCGCGTGGAAATCGCGAAAATGCTCGTCGAGATGATTGTATTTGTAGTTGCCGCGAAATTGCGCCAGCGTGTGCGCGACCTCGGATTTTTCTTCCGTGACGATGTTGCGCCAGGTCTCGCCGTTCGGCAGCTTCTGTTCGGATGGTACAGTGCAGTCGGCGTAGATATGGTCACCGGAGTGAATGAAGAAGTCAGGGCGGTTGTCGAGCATGGTGCGATAGCTGCGATAGCCGCCGCGCGAGAGGTCGATGCCCCAGCCCTGCCCCGCGGTATCGCCGGACCACAGGAACGAGATCGATTGGCCTGCGGCCGGCGCAGTGCGGAAATGGCCGACGCGGCTCTCGCCGGCGATGCCGGTTGCGATATCGTCGAAGCGGACGCGATAGAAGATGTCCTGCCCGGGCGGCAGATCGCTCAGCAGCAGCTTCGAGGTGAAGTCGGCGTCGGGCAGCGCGTCGCTCGAGGCCGCCGCAATGATGGTCTTGAAACTCTCGACGGTGGAGCATTCCACCTGCATGCGCGCGGCCCGGTCGGCGCGCGCCCAGATCACGGCGGAGCCGTCCGCGACGTCGCCGGACTGGATGCCGCCGGCGATCCGCGGGCGGTCGGCGGCACGGCTGATGGATGGCTTTGCGAGCGCGGCCAAGGCGAGGCCGGAGGTGGAGCGGACCAGGAATTGCCGCCGGGTCCATGCGCGCGGGGCGCGGAGCGTTGCCATTCAGGAGACCTTCGTCGAATCGCGACGGAAGGTGCCTGCGCTCCTTGACTCCTACCCTTACGGTTTCTTGACTCCGCGCCGACGGTTTTACGACGTGGGGATGACGGCCGATGGTCTACTCCCTCTCCCCGTTCTTACGGGGAGACGCGAAGACTCAACGCTGCCAGTTGCAGATGCCACCGGAGCGGCACGGCCAGGTCTGGATGCGGGTATCCCTCGCCTGCGCATCCAGCGGATTGCCGTGGCGATGCGCGAGCTTGGTCCGGGCCGCACCACGCGGCTGCGCGGGCTTGACGTGCGCGACCTTCGGCTCCGACACATGCACGCGTTCGGCGGCAACCTTCTTCGGCACGTCCACGGGCTCGGCGCGGGCCTGCGCCTCGCTGCCGCCGCGGGCCTCGAGTGCGACCGGTGCGAACCGCGTCTCCGGCCCGAGCCGCTTCGGCGACAACACCGCCTTGGACAGATCGAGACCGAGATATTCATCAGGCTTGTAGTCATCGGCGCGCGCGACGCCGCCCCATGCCAGCACGAGGGCAACGGCGACAGCAAAATGAGCGCTCTTCAGGACCACGGACGCCTCCTGAAATTGATTTATCAAAGGGGTAATTTACCCCTATTTAGGAAGCGTCGCGCGCAATTCCAGCGTTCAAGTGCCGCTGTGGTTAAGAAGTTTGGCGGTGTTCAGGCGACCTTTCGTGTCGCACCCGTCCCGTCCAGGAACCCCATCAGGCGGCTGCGGATGATCTGTTCCGCCTCATTCATAATGCGATCGACGAGTTCCTTGCAGGAGGGGATATCGCGGATGAGGCCCGCGACCATGCCGCAGCTCCAGGCGCCCGCGTCCATCTGGCCGTCCAGCATGATCTTGGGATATACGCCCGCGACCTGGTCGTGGATATCGTCGATGGTCAGCTTGGCGCCCTTCTCGCGCTCGATGTCGAGCAGACGATCGACATTGGCGTTCTTCAGGACGCGTTCGGTATTGCGCAAGCTCCGCATGATCAGACGGGTGTCGAGCTCGGTCGCGGCGACCAGCGCATTCTTCACGTTCTGATGCACAGGTGCTTCCTTGGTCGCGATGAAGCGCGTGCCCATGTTCATGCCGGCCGCGCCCAGCGACAGCGCCGCGACGAGGCTGCGCCCGTCGGCCATGCCGCCGGAGGCGACGAACGGGATCTTCAATTCCTCCGCCGCCCGCGGCAGCAGGATCATGTTCGGAATGTCGTCCTCACCGGGATGGCCGCCGCACTCAAAGCCGTCGACGCTGACGGCATCGCAGCCGATCCGCTCGGCCTTCAGGGAATGGCGGACCGAGGTGCATTTGTGGATCACCTTGATGCCGGCCGCCTTCAGCGCCGGCATATACTGTTCCGGGCTACGGCCTGCAGTCTCCACTGACTTGACGCCACCTTCGACAATGGCCGCGATGTATTCGGGATAAGGCGGTGCCGAGAAGGCCGGCAGGAAGGTGAGGTTCACGCCGAACGGCTTGTCGGTCATGTCGCGGCAGCGCGCGATCTCTTTTGCCAGCAGCTCCGGCGTCCTCTGCGTGAGACCCGTGATGATGCCGAGCCCGCCGGCATTGGAGACGGCCGCGGCCAGCTCGGCAAAGCCGACGAAATGCATGCCGCCCTGGATGATGGGGTGCTCGATGCCGAACAGTTCGGTGATCGCGGTCTTCACGCAGGCTTCCTCCCGGATTTCGGTTTGTATGGGAACAGTCTAGCCGCAGGCTCGTGCCGCGGTCACCATTTCTCTCCGAAGGGCCGGATCTCCATTTCGAAGGTCCAGGCGCTCTTCGGCTGCTGATAGAGCTGCCAATAGGAATCGGCCACCGCCGACGGCGGCATCAGCAGGTCGGGATTATCCAGCGCGTTCGGGCCGAGCGCCTCGAGACGGCGCTGCCGCACCCATTCGGTATCAACGCCGGAATCGATGATGAGATGGGCGACGTGGATGTTCTTCGGCCCAAGCTCGCGCGCCATCGCCTGCGCCACCGCGCGCAGGCCGAATTTGGCGCTGGCGAACGCGGCATAGCCGCTGCCGCCACGCAAGGAGGCCGTGGCGCCGGTGAAGAAGATATTGCCGCCGCCGCGCGGAAGCATCAGCCGCGCCGCTTCCCGGCCTGCGAGGAAGCCGGAATAGCAGGCCATCTCCCAGACTTTGCGGAACACGCGCTCGGTGGTGTCGAGGATCGGAAAATTGACGTTGGCGCCGATATTGAAGATGCAGACTTCCAGCGGCGCATGCCTGTCGGCATCGTCGAGGAAGGAGATGACCTCTTCCTCTTTCCGCGCATCGAGCGAGCGCGCGTGGATTTCGCCGCCGGCGGCCTCGATGTCCTTCACCAGCGGCGCCAGCTTGTCGCCGTTGCGGCGTCCGGCGAAGACCGAAAAACCCTCGGCTGCGAATTTCTTGGCAATCTCGGAGCCGATGAAATCGCCGGCCCCGATCACGGCAGCTGTCGCGTTTCGCTTGGGCAAGGTCGCCTCCTCAGGTGCGCATGTGTTTGAAGCGAAGGCTATAGTTCTAAAATAGAACTGTCAAATTGCGGGGCTGGATGCTAGCTTCACGGACAAATTGCATTGATCGTTCAAGTCAGTTCCTTTTTCTGACTGACTGAGCCGCGCCGGAGACCGAATCATGAAGTGGGACACGCTGGACGAAGAGCCCTGCTCGCTCTCCCGTACCGTCGCCGTGGTCGGCGATCGCTGGACGCTTCTGATCCTGCGCGAATGCTTTTTGCGCGTGCGACGGTTCGAGGGATTTCAGTCCTCGCTCCAGATCACCAGGCATCTTCTGTCGGAACGGCTGAAGAAGCTGGTCCGCTTCGGCATCCTGCGCCGCGTCCCCTATTCCGAGGCGCCCAAGCGCTACGAATATATCCTGACGCAGAAGGGCCTCGACCTCTACCCGATCATCATGGCGATGGTGCATTGGGGCGACACCCACATGGGCGACGAGCGCGGTCGCCCGCTGCTGCATGAGCACAAGACGTGCGGCAAGCTGTTCGACCCGGTGCTGGTGTGCTCGGAATGCGGCGAGGTACTGCATGCGAAGCAGGTGCATGTGCATGCGGGGCCGGGGCGGAGGGAAGCGGTGGGGTGAGTGGCGCTGACGCGCGCAGCATCGCCGCCGTGGATCGTCGGCACGGCTGACGATCGCGGGCGAAACCGCAGTGCCGATGCCCCAATCTTCGTTCGTGATACTTTCAGCCTCTGCGCACCTTGGTCAGTGCGTCTTGGTGGTTTGCCACTTTTCCAGATCGGGCTTCGCCTCGCCCGATCGCTGCTCCTTCTCCGGATTGCCCTTCCAGGGCTTGTCCGTCTGGGCGTGCGATCCCCAATCGTTCTGCTGTCGGGGATCGTCGGTGGGCTTTTCCTTGCTCATTGGATCTCCTTAAGGTGCGGAGCCTACGCGAAGGGAACGCCATAGTAGGAGTTGATGCCGCGCACCGCCGCATCGTCACCCCAGTTCCAATCGCTCTGCTCACCATATTTCGGCGCGCCTTGCAGCTCCTTGGTGGTAATCCCCGTCACGTAGCCACCGAGTTCGGTGTCGTACTTCAAGGACTGCCAAGGCAAGGGATAGTGGTCGTTTCCGACGCCCAGAAATCCGCCGAAGCCGAGCACGGCGTAGGACACCTTGCCGCTGATCTTGTCGATCATCACCCGCTCGATCGAACCGATCTTGTTGCGATCCGCGCCATAGACCGACGTTCCCTCGACCCTGTCGCTGCCGATCAACCGGCCCATTTCGCTGCGGTCCAGTTCGCGTTGATTCAACATCGCAATTCTCCACTCAGCCAGTGAGTGGACCAACCTGTTCCGATTGTGATCGTTCCAACGATGGTGATCGTTCCAAAGCGGGTTCGGCGACTCATCAGGAACATCGCTGGAAACGAGGGGTTCTCTGAGTCCTCAGAGGACATGAACCATGAGCGACTTTCGCGACATCCAGCACGGCGTCAACGATCCCGTCGACGGGCTCGACGTGAAGCGCCACATCAACTCCACCCAGACACCGCATGAGCGCGCGCAGCATCATGCCGACGTACGGTCAGCGCCGTCGGCCTCGCCGGAAGAACCGTTCCTGCCGGAGCGATTGCGGCGCAAGCCGACCGACCCCATCAATCCGCGCACCGGCCGCAATCCGGCCGACTAGCCGCTTGGAATATCGGCTCCGGCGCTGCGCAGCACGCGGCTCGGCAGCCGGCCTGCCGCTTGCGCCGCGCCGGCTTGTACGCTCCGTCGCAGCCGTCGCAACCTGGGCCGCGGTCCCGGTGTCGATCTGGTGGCTGAGGCAAAAGCTGCGCATCGTCTCCCGATGCTCATCGTCCTGACGCTGGCCGCCGTCAGCGAGGCGCCAGAGCTTCCCGAGGCATCAGGAATTCAAACATCTCGGCCGCGGTCTGAAGCTGCTCGATGCGCGCGGCGACGGAATCGCGCTGAACGCCGACCGGCAAGCTCGCAAGCTCATGCTCGAGCCGCAGCCGCTGCGCGTCGAGGCGTTGCTCGAATGTGTGGGGCTCAGACCGTCTTCGCATCGTCCGTCCTCGGGGGTTGCAGGCCCGGGCTGTTGGCCCAGCGCTCGACCTGCTCAATGACCTTCTGATGGCTTGGACGCACCGGCCTTGGTGCTTCGCGTTCCTCGGAAAGCTTGCGGGGTAACCTGACCTCGTCCGTCATGGCGGATCTCCCTTTCCCTATGAGAATGCGTCTCCGCGCGAATAGTTTCAATTAACCTATTGATTTATTTAGACTATATTGCTCAACCGACGCTTTTTGGGACTCCTGTGGAACTCTCGGCAAATTGGCTGGTTTAGCAAATTACTCATCTTGCTCAATTTGCGTGATTGACCATGAACGACCTTCGCGACGAGCGGCTCCAAGTCATGCTTTCGCCGGAAGAGCTGGCCGCAGTGGATGATTTCCGGTTCAAGCACCGCATGCCAACGCGTGCCGCGGCGGTCCGCGAGCTGCTCAAGTTCGGACTCGCGGCCGCGGGCATCGAGACGAGCATCGATCCGTCAACGGGCGTCAAATCAAGCGAGTTTGGTGTATTTGGCCGGGGGCCAGACGGACACACGCCGGGAAAATCCGAGAACGACGCCGAGGATTGATTTCATCGGCCTCGCAAACCGAACGACCCCGGCACAGTGGGGTGCCAGGGCCGTCCTTGGAGATTGCTTCCGGCGCACCGGGGGCATGACAACCGAAAGCAATCCGTCGACTCTTCCCGCAGGGAATCGTTCCTTGCGAGAGCTAGCCCGTCGGGGCGTCGCCGGAATCGTCCGGCATCACGCCGGATCCCGGCGTCTTGTTGTTGTCGTTGAGCTTGGGATCGCGGGTCGCCTCACGCGACGGCGAGCCCCTTGAGCCTGTCTTGTGCGAGCCCGTCTTGTGCGCGGTCTGCGCGCGCTGCTTGTCGCGCGGTTGATCCTCCGCGCGCTCATCCCTGATGATACCGTGGTCGGAATGCGCCATGATGTCCTCTCGCCTCTCCAGTTGTCCTGCCAGATGTCCCGAAGCGCTTACGCGCCGGCGCATCGAATGTTCCGGTTCAGACGAGAGGCCGCTGCGCTAGCTATGCGCCGCATGGATCGGGGCCGATGCATTTTCCAGATGCACCTGCCGCACCGTCGTCACCGTCGCGAACGCTACGGAGACGCCAAAAGCGAGAATGAGCGAAAGAAGAGCAAGACGTGGAGCCATTGCAAAATCTCCTTCTGGAATCGAAAATCAACGCGATTGACTGTTCCCGAATGATCCTGGATTGGACGCTTGCATTCCGTGCGCCGTCTCACACTCCGATTCACGAGAACGAAAGCGCCTATGCATCCTGCTTTTGGGAGGTACGGACCGTTACGGGCGGAATTTCACCATCGAGCCAGTCCTGTTCTGTCGCGAGCGCGGTCCAGGCGTCCGCCATGCGCGAATAGCGCTTATGGGCAGGCTTTCCTTCCGCTCGCTCGGCGAGCTGCAGGCAGTTGTCGGCGTTGTCTCTGAAGATGTCGGACTGTTTCATGAATCAGACGTGGGGACGGAACTGTCGCGTCGCAACCGCCCCTTACCGGATCGTAACGTTCGCGGAACTTTGCATGCCATCCGTCATTGATATCGATGCGAGTTCTTGTCGCGATCATCCTGATGTTCATCAGCACCGCAGCGCTTGCCGACAGCACCGGCGAGCGAAAGCCGGGCGACCGCACGCCGACGGCGAGCGACGTCATCAACGGCCTGTACGCGTTCAGCTGCTTCCAGCAGGGTCTTCTCGAAAGCACCGATCTGAAGGGCAATGCGGAGGTGAAAAACCTCGCCGTCCTGCGCGCCGAGGAAGCGGCGAAGCGCGACAAGGTCTTGAAGGACATTCAACAGGCGCTCGGCGCCGAGCCGCGCGTCGGCAAGACAACGGCGAGTGCAAGCCTCGGCGAACCCGACAATTCGGAGGGACCAGCCTTTGTGCGAACCTTCTACGCCGCGCAGATCCCCGAATATGAATCCACCATCGCCCTGCTCGAGCACTATCTGAAAGCTCCCGACAATGCCGTCCTTGCCGCCTTTGCCCGCGACCAACTGCCGGTGCTGCGTTCGCAGGTGAAGGATGCGGAGCGGACGATGGCAGACAAATAGTCCCCCGTTCGTCCGCCGGGCGGCCGCCCCGCCCGCGGTGCCCGCCCGCTTGGCATGGACGTGGCCGCAGAGGCGGCGAATCAGTCCAAAATTCTTTGGAACCGGTTGGAACTAATCGCCTTTATCGTCGTTGTTGCGGTCGGGCTGAGCAAAGCAGGTTCCATTTCCCGGCGTCGCAACCTTGGCGCTTGATTTCGAATTTGGCTGACGCTCTAGTTTGACTAATTGCGTCACGCCTTAGATTCGGCCGACGCCTGCGGGGGAATCAGTATGAGCGACCTCGATCCCGGATCTGCATCACGCTCCGGTCGTCGCGTCCCAAAGCCAAGAACTAACGGTACGTCAGAGCCGGATTCCCGGCCGGAATTGCTACTCGCCTTGCAGGCCATGCGTAGCGGCGATTTCTCGGTGCGTATGAGCGGCGATTATCTCGGTATCGACGGCAAGATCGCCGACACTTTTAATGAAATCATCGCCGCCAACCAGCGCATGGCGCAGCAGCTCGAGCTGGTCGGCCAGGTGGTCGGACGCGAGGGCAAGACCCGGCAGCGTGTGAAGTTCGGCCTCGCCTCCGGCTCCTGGGCCGACATGGAAGGCTCCGTCAACACGCTGATCGACGATTTGTTGTGGCCGACGCGCGAGGTGACCCGCGCGGTCGCGGCGGTGGCGCAAGGCGACCTGCTCCAGACCGTCAAGCTCGACGTCGACGGCCGTCCGCTGCGCGGTGAATTCCTGCAGTCGGCGAACATCGTCAACACCATGATCAAGCAGCTGGGCGTGTTCACCTCCGAGGTGACGCGCGTGGCGCGCGAGGTCGGCACCGAAGGCAAGCTCGGCGGCCAGGCCCAGGTGCCCGAGGTGACCGGCGTCTGGAAAGATCTGACCGAGAGCGTCAACTCGATGGCGAACAACCTGACCAACCAGGTTCGCAACATCGCCGAGGTCACGATCGCGGTCGCCAACGGCGACTTGTCCAAGAAGATCACCGTCGACGTCCGCGGCGAGATCCTTCAGCTCAAGGAAGCCATCAACACGATGGTGGACCAGCTCCGCTCCTTCGCCTCCGAAGTGACGCGCGTGGCGCGCGAGGTCGGCACCGACGGCAAGCTCGGCGGCCAGGCGATCGTGCCCGGCGTCGCCGGCACCTGGAAGGATCTCACCGACTCCGTCAACGCGATGTGCGGCAACCTGACTGCACAGGTCCGCAACATCGCCAACGTCACCACCGCCGTGGCGCGCGGCGACTTGTCCCGCAAGATCACGGTGGACGTGCGCGGCGAAATCCTGGAGCTGAAGGACACCATCAACACCATGGTGGACCAGCTCAACTCCTTCGCCTCCGAAGTGACGCGCGTCGCACGCGAGGTCGGCACCGAAGGCAAGCTCGGCGGCCAGGCCCAGGTGCCCGGCGTGGCCGGCACCTGGAAGGACCTCACCGACAACGTCAACTTCATGGCGTCGAACCTGACCGCGCAGGTCCGCAACATCGCCGACGTCGCCACCGCCATCGCCGGCGGCGACCTCTCCAAGAAAATCACCGTGAACGTGTCGGGCGAGATTCTTCAGCTGAAGGAAACGCTCAACACCATGGTCGACCAGCTCAACGCCTTCGCCGGCGAAGTCACGCGCGTCGCGCGCGAGGTCGGCACCGAGGGGCGTCTCGGCGGTCAGGCCAACGTGCTCGGCGTCGCCGGCACCTGGAAGGACCTTACCGAGAGCGTCAACTCGATGGCGTCGAACCTGACCGCACAGGTCCGCAACATCGCCGAGGTGACGACCGCGGTCGCGGGCGGCGACTTGTCGAAGAAGATCACCGTGGACGTCCGCGGCGAGATCCTCGAGCTGAAAGATACCATCAACACCATGGTGGACCAGCTCAACGCCTTCGCCGGCGAAGTCACGCGCGTCGCGCGCGAAGTCGGCACCGAAGGCAAGCTCGGCGGCCAGGCCCAGGTGCGCGGCGTCGCCGGCACCTGGAAGGACCTCACCGACAGCGTCAACTCGATGGCCTCGAACCTGACGGGTCAGGTCCGCAACATCGCCGAAGTCGCCACCGCCGTGGCCAAGGGCGATCTGTCGAAGAAAATCACCGTGAACGTGTCGGGCGAAATCCTTCAGCTGAAGGAAACGCTCAACACCATGGTCGACCAGCTCAACGCCTTCGCCGGCGAAGTCACGCGCGTTGCGCGCGAGGTCGGCACCGAGGGCAAGCTCGGCGGCCAGGCCGAGGTGCCCGGCGTCGCCGGCACCTGGAAGGACCTCACCGACAGCGTCAACTCGATGGCCGGTAACCTCACCGCCCAGGTCCGCAACATCGCCGAGGTCGCAACTGCGATTGCCGGCGGCGACCTGTCGCGCAAGATCACGGTGGACGTGCGCGGCGAGATCCTTCAGCTCAAGGACACGCTGAATACGATGGTCGACCAGCTCAACCGCTTCGCGGGTGAGGTGACGCGCGTGGCGCGCGAGGTCGGCACCGAGGGTCGTCTCGGCGGCCAGGCCAACGTGCCCGGCGTCGCCGGCACCTGGAAGGATCTCACCGACAGCGTGAACTCGATGGCGGGCAACCTCACCGCCCAGGTCCGCAACATCGCCGAAGTCACCACGGCCGTGGCGCGCGGCGACCTCTCGCGCAAGATCACCGTGGACGTGCGCGGCGAAATCCTCGAGCTGAAAAACACCATCAACACCATGGTGGACCAGCTCAATGGCTTTGCCGGCGAAGTGACGCGCGTCGCGCGCGAGGTCGGCACCGAAGGCAAGCTCGGCGGCCAGGCCGAAGTGCCCGGCGTCGCCGGCACCTGGAAGGACCTCACCGACAACGTCAACTTCATGGCCTCGAACCTGACGGCCCAGGTCCGCAACATCGCCGAGGTCGCGACCGCGATCGCCGGCGGCGACCTGTCGAAGAAGATCACGGTGGACGTGCGCGGCGAGATCCTGCTGCTCAAGGACACCCTGAACACCATGGTCGAGCAGCTCCGCTCCTTCGCCGCCGAAGTGACGCGCGTGGCGCGCGAGGTCGGCACCGAGGGCCGGCTCGGCGGTCAGGCCGTCGTGCCCGGCGTCGGCGGCACCTGGAAGGACCTCACCGACAACGTCAACCTGCTGGCCGCGAACCTCACCACGCAGGTCCGCAACATCGCCGAAGTGACCACCGCCGTGGCTCGCGGCGACTTGTCGCGCAAGATCACCGTCGACGTGAAGGGGGAAATCCTCGAGCTGAAGAACACCATCAACACCATGGTGGACCAGCTCAACGCCTTCGCCGGCGAAGTGACGCGCGTCGCGCGCGAGGTCGGCACCGAAGGCGAGCTTGGCGGCCAGGCCCAGGTGCCCGGCGTCGCCGGCACCTGGAAGGACCTCACCGACACCGTGAACTTCATGGCGGCCAACCTGACCGAACAGGTCCGCGGCATCGTCAAGGTCGTGACCGCCGTCGCCAACGGCGACCTGAAGCAGAACCTCACCGTGAAATCGAAGGGCGAGGTCGCAGCACTCGCCGACACCATCAACAACATGACCGAAACGCTCGCGACCTTCGCCGACCAGGTGACGTCGGTGGCGCGCGAGGTCGGCGTCGAGGGCCGGCTCGGCGGCCAGGCCGACGTGCCCGGCGCCGCCGGCACCTGGAAGGACCTCACCGGTAACGTCAACCTCCTGGCGGCCAACCTCACCTCTCAGGTGCGCGCGATCGCGGAGGTGGCGACCGCGGTGACCAAGGGCGACCTGACGCGGTCGATCCAGGTCGACGCCCGCGGCGAAGTCGCGGAATTGAAGGACAACATCAACACGATGATCACGAACCTCCGTCTCACGACGGACGTGAACACCGAGCAGGACTGGCTCAAGACCAACCTCGCGAAATTCACCAACATGCTTCAGGGCCAGCGCGACCTCGCCACCGTCGGCCGGCTGCTGCTGACCGAACTGTCGCCGCTGGTGAATGCCCATACCGGCGTGATCTACCAGGTCGAGAACGAGGACAATCCACAGCTCCTGCTGCTCGCCTCCTACGCCGGCGACGGCGTCTACCCCTACCAGCGCGTACTGCCGTTCGGCGACGGCCTGATTGGCCAATGCGCGCTCGACCGGCGGCCGCGCGTGGTCGCGGATATTCCCTCCGACGTGGTGCCGATCAACTCGGCGCTGTTCCGCGTGGCCCCGAAGAACCTCGTGGTGCTGCCGGTGCTGTTCGAGGGCCAGGTCAAGGCTGTGATCGAGCTCGCCTCGCTGACCTCGTTCACGACCTCGCAGATGACCTTCCTGGAGCAGCTCACCGACTCCATCGGCATCGTGCTCAACTCGATCGAGGCGACGATGCAGACCGAAGGCCTGCTCAAGCAGTCGCAGCAGCTGGCCGGCGAGCTTCAGACCCAGCAGCGCGAATTGCAGCAGACCAACGATCAGCTCGAACAGAAGGCGCAGCAGCTCGCCGAGCGCAACGTCGAGGTCGAGCGCAAGAACCAGGAAATCGAGCAGGCCCGCCGTGCGCTCGAGGAGAAGGCGACGGAGCTCGCGCTCACCTCGAAGTACAAGTCCGAATTCCTCGCCAATATGAGCCACGAGCTGCGCACGCCGCTGAACTCGATCCTGATCCTGGGGCAGCAGCTCACCGACAATCCGGACGGCAACCTCTCGGCCAAGCAGGTCGAATTCGCCCGCACCATCCACGGCGCCGGCACCGACCTGCTCAACCTCATCAGCGACATTCTCGATCTCTCCAAGATCGAGTCCGGTACGGTGACGGTGGACGCCGAGGAAATCCTGACTGCGAATCTGCTCGAAACCGTCGGGCGGCCGTTCCGGCACGAGGCGGAGAACCGCAACTTGTCGTTCAAGATCGACGTCGACCCGAACCTCGCGCGCAGCATCGTCACCGACTCCAAGCGCCTGCAACAGGTCCTGAAGAACCTGCTCTCCAACGCCTTCAAGTTCACCGCCGAAGGCGAAGTGCGCCTGAAGGTCGGCGGCGCGCTCGGCGGCTGGGGAACGGATCACCCGGTGCTGAACTCCGCGCCGGCCGTGATCGCGTTCGAGGTGTCCGATACCGGCATCGGCATTCCCCTGGAGAAGCAGAAGCTGATCTTCGAGGCGTTCCAGCAGGCAGACGCCGGCACCAGCCGCAAATATGGCGGCACCGGCCTTGGCCTCGCCATCAGCCGCGAGCTCGCCAGCCTGCTCGGCGGCGAAATCCATCTGCGCAGCGCACCGGGCAAGGGCTCGTCCTTCATCCTTTACCTGCCGTTGAAATATTCCGGCCCGACACTTGCGCCGCGCGCCACGCCACAGCAATACAGCCAGCCACCTGCGCTGCAACCGACGGCGCCCGAGCAGCAGCGCGTCATCGAGCAGCTTCCCGACGACCGTCTCAACCTCGAACCCGGCGACAGCATCCTCCTGATCGTCGAGGACGACCCGCATTACGCACGCGTGCTGGTCGATCTCGCGCGCGACAAGGGTTTCAAGGTGCTGGTCGCGGCTCGCGGTGCCGAGGCGCTGGAACTTGCCAAGCAATACCAGCCGAGAGCGGTCTCGCTGGACGTGTTCCTGCCGGACATGCTCGGCTGGACGGTGCTGAGCCAGCTCAAGCACAATCCGCTGACGCGCCACATCCCCGTGCAGATCATCACGCTCGACGAGGACCGCCAGCATGCGCTGGCGCGCGGCGCGTTCTCCTTCGTCAACAAGCCGACGACGACCGAGGGGGTCTCGGCCGCGCTGGCGCAGATCAAGGAATATGCGCGGCCGCGGCGCAAGCGGCTCCTGATCGTCGAGGACAACGAGGCCGAGCGGCTCTCGATCCGCGAGCTCCTGCATCACGACGACATCGAGATCGTGACGACCGACACCGGCGCCGGCGCACTCTCGACGCTGCGCGAAGCGCCCTGCGATTGCGTGGTGCTGGACCTGCGCCTGCCCGACATGAGCGGTTTCGAGGTGCTGGACCAGATCCGCCACGACGAAGCACTTTCGAACATTCCGGTGGTGGTGTTCACCGGCCGCGAGCTCTCGGCGGAGGAAGATGCCGAGCTCCACACCATGGCGCGCAGCATCGTGGTCAAGGGGGTGGAATCGCCCGAGCGCCTGCTCGACGAGACCGCATTGTTCCTGCACCGCGTGATCACGGAACTGCCGGTCGAGAAGCAGCGCATGCTGGAGAAACTGAACAGTTCCGACGAGGACCTGATCGGCAAGACCGCGCTGCTCGTCGACGACGACGCCCGGAACATCTTCGCGCTGTCGAGCGTGCTGGAACGGCGCGGCATGAAGGTGCTGACGGCGACGACCGGCCGCGAGGCGGTGACGCTGGTCGAGTCCAATCCGGAAATCGCCATCGTGCTGATGGACATCATGATGCCCCAGATGGATGGCTATCAGACCATCGGCGTGATCCGCGAAAATCCGGCCTTCGCGCGCCTGCCGATCATCGCGTTGACCGCCAAGGCAATGAAGGGCGACCGCGAGAAATGCCTGGAAGCCGGCGCGTCCGACTACCTCGCCAAGCCCGTCAACACCGATCAATTGCTGCTTGCGATCCGCATGTGGCTGCACCGCTGAGCTGGACGCGCGAATGGACCACGAAAAGGTCAACATCCTCCTCGTCGACGACCAGCCGGCCAAGCTGCTCGCCTACGAGGTGATCTTGAAGGAACTGGGCGAGAACCTCGTGATCGCCTCATCCGGCCGCGAGGCGCTGGAGGTGCTGCTCAAGACCGAGATCGCGGTGATCCTGGTCGACGTCTGCATGCCCGAGCTCGACGGCTTCGAACTCGCGGCGATGATCAGGGAGCATCCGCGCTTCCAGAAGACGGCGATGATCTTCATCTCGGCCATTCAAGTGAGCGACATCGACCGGTTGCGCGGCTATGAGATGGGCGCGGTCGACTATGTTCCGGTGCCGGTCGTGCCAGAGGTGCTGCGCGCCAAGGTCAAGGTGTTTGCCGAGCTGTACCGGAAGACCCGCGAGCTCGAACGGCTGAACCAGGATCTCGAAGACCGGGTCCGTGCACGCACCGCGGAATTGGAGAACTCCACGGCAAAGCTGCGCGAGAGCGAAGAGCGTCGCAGTATGGCGATCGCCGCCGGCAAGATGGGATCATGGGACTGGGACTGGGTCAGCGGCGACTGGATGTGGGACGAGGGGCAGTATCGCATCTTTGGCGTGAGCCCGGAGAGCTTCGAGGTCAATCCGGCCAACGTTCAGGCACTGTTGCATCCCGATGACGTCGACCAACTGCGCAAGGCGATCGCCGAATTCAGCAAGGGCACACGCGCCTATGAGACGGAATTCCGCATTGTGCGGCCCGACGGCGATGTGCGCTGGTGTGTCGGCACGGCTGCCGCCACCGCCGACAATAGCGGCCGCGTGGTGCGCGTGAGCGGTGTCACCGTGGACATCACCGAGCGCAAGCGAGCCGAGGAGCGGCAAAATCTGCTGGCGCGGGAGGTCGATCATCGCGCCAAGAATGCGCTGGCGCTGGCGCAATCGATCGTGCGGCTCACCCGTGCCGACGAGGTCAAGGCCTATGTCAACGCCGTCGAGGGGCGCATCAACGCGCTGGCGCGCGTGCATACGATCCTGTCGCTGTCGAGCTGGCAGGGTGCCGAGCTCTCGAAGCTGATCGAGGAGGAGCTCGCGCCCTACTCGCTCGGCGGCCAGATCAAGCTGGCGGGGCCCGAGGTTCAGTTGCTGCCGGCAACCGCCCAGACGCTTGCTCTCGCGCTGCACGAGCTTTTCACCAACTCGGCCAAGTATGGCGCGCTCTCGACGCGGTCGGGCCGGCTCATGATCGGCTGGCAGGTCGAGGAGGACCACCTCGCACTGATCTGGGAGGAATCCGGCGGTCCGCTGGTGAGGACGCCGAAATCTCGCGGCTTCGGCACGCGGAGCCTGCTTGCGAGCGTCGAGTCCCAGCTCGGCGGAAAGGCGCAATTCGATTGGCGCGCCGAGGGTCTGTTGTGCCGCCTGGAAGTGCCGTTGACCCGGAAGACCCCGACCGCGGCCGCGCATGGCAAGTTCGACGCCACCACCGTCCTCGCGCTCCAGCGCGCGTCGGGTTAACCCGACGCGGCGACCTTCATGCGCCGCACCGGCCGAGGTTCATGGCCGATGCGCCCTTCGAGCCAGGCTTCCGTTTGCGCGAGATCGCGTAACGCCATCGCATAGCGGCGGGCCGCGCTTCGCTCGGCACCGCGCGGCAGCTTGCGCGCCTTGCGCAGCATATCGGCGGCCGCGTTTCGATAGGCCAGTGAGCGATAGAGAAAGACAACCTTACCCATATCGAATGTTCCCGTGTTGACGGCTTCCATGGTCGCAAGGTCGGCATGAACGTCGGATGAAGCCCGACGTGACAAATCGTTCATGCCGATGGAACCCGAAATCGCCGGCTGCGTTGCACGGATGAACGAGGTCGGTTCCATGCGTGCGAGAAAGTCGCCGAAAAAGTCGCCAAGTCTGATCTCTCCTACCGGCATCATCACGATCATGACGCATGCGATGATGGGCGCGGCGCTCGGCCTCGCCTTCGGTCTCGCGCTCATTCTATCCAACCCGCCGGTCGCAAATTTGCTGAAACACGGCGGAGATTCGGCCGCTGCCGTTTTCGTCGTCACGTTAGTGACGACATTCGCAATCGGCGCGATGCTCACAGGCATCGTGTTCATCATCGCCGAGGACAAGGAATCTTGAACCGCGCGTGAAACCTGGGAGTTGCTTTGTCGGGAACTCCGCGGGGGGATGGCAGTTGGCTGCCTGCGTCATTTTAACTCAGGGAGTTCCCGCGCATGAAGACGACCAAGCTCGCCCTCGCCATGATGTTGGCAACCGGCCTCGCCGCCGCCCCGTTCGCCGCGCAGGCGAAGTCGCACAAGGCGAAACATGAATCCTCGACGTCGTCCTCGCAGACGACGGGCGCCAACACGAAATCCAAGAGCGCCGATCCCTCCGGTCAGGGCGGCTCCGGTCCCGGCTCCGACCAGGGCGGCACCATGACGAACAACAAGGGCACGACCAACGCCAAGTAGGCTCGCCGCCGTTCATCGAAGGCCCCGCGATCGCGGGGCCTTCTTGCTTTGGTGTTCGGTGCAATCCTTCTCACGCCATCGTCCGCGCACGCCTTAGCTGCGCCGGATGTCGGCGATGTTCAGGCCACTGCCCGCGGAGTTCGTCTTCACGAGATGATCGAGCTGCGCCCGCTTGCGTGCGATCAGAAGCTGGGCCGCAGCATCGTCGAGACCCTCGCGCTGCAATTGCCGGATCGCGGACCCCAGTTCGAGGATCTCGGCGCGCAGTCTCAAGATCCGGTACGTGTCCGGGTCTTCCTCCATGGCGCGCTCCCAAAATGTCTCAGCGGCGCGCGATTGCGCGCACGGGACCCGCGGCTTTCTTGAGGGAACGAAGACGTACACGATCGCGAACATCCGGCAGGACATCGCCACCGCCAGCCGCCTTCCATTCGCCGATCAGCAGATTGATTTTCCGGCGCAGATCCATCTGCGCCAGGGCCTTTTCTGAGCAGTCGCGATCGCGGTCGACGAGACCGCGCACGGTCGCCTCGACATCGGCCATTTCCAGCCTCAAGGCGCTGATCTTACGTCGAATTTCATTAATTCTGTTGTCCATGGCTTGTTAGAACAAAATAAGAACATATAGTCAAGTCACATTTCAGAACGGAGAAGCCAGATGCAGGTTCAAGGTAAATACGACGCCAGGGTTTTCCTCGCGGAGCAGATGACGAGGTCACAGGGCCTGAGGTTGAAGCGGCTCAGCGAGGAGGCCTATCAGCCCGCGCAATATGATCGCGATCTGTCCTTCACTGAAGCTGCGCGCCGCATCCAGGTGCTCGAGGCGGAGATCGAACTGGCGAACTCCTTCTAGCCAGGCTGCATTGCGCATCCGGAACGTTGCGGGCGCGCTTTCGGAACCATGCTTATGCCGAATGGGTTTTCTCCCGGCCAAGGGAGAATCCGAATGGCACGGAAGGCAAAGAAACGCCGCTACTCGCGCAGCGCCGGCAGCGACGTCGAAAGCGAAATGCGGCGCTACAAGAAGGGCACGGCAAAGAGCGGCCCCGGTGGTCGCGGCGGACGTGTGAAGAGCCGCAAGCAGGCGATCGCAATCGGCCTGTCGAAGGCGCGCAAGAAAGGCAAGAAGGTCCCGAAGAAGGCCTCGAAGCGGAAGGCATCCAAGAAAAAGACGAGCAAGAAAACGTCCAAACGCAAATCCGTCAAGCGATAGCGGCAATCGGCGCTAGATCATGCTGCCCGGCATGAAGCAGCGGATCGAGATGCCAAACGCGGTCTTCACCGGCCACACCATGGTGCGGCCGGCGCGGTTCGGCTCGGTGATGACGGCTTCATCGGGCACATCGACCCACTGCCCATCGAGGCGCACGCGATAGTGCCCGTCATGCGACTCCCAATCCGGATCGGAGACGGCAAATCCGTCGGCGTCCGAGCAGCACGGGCCGAGATGGCTGCGCAGGCTGTCGAACCAGGGCTTGAGCGGCGAATTGGCGTAGCGGCCGTCATCGCGCCCCAGGGCACTTCCAGCCGACAGCACGAGCGGCGCCACGAGCAGCGCAAGTCTCAGCGAGAGCTTCAATCGATCCATGTTGGCACCGATCAAATACGAACCGCCGGTTCCACAAGACGGCCGGACGTCCGAAGTTCCACTCTTGCAATCGCCTGGGCGCCTTCATTGCCGCCAAGGCGACACGCGATTTCGAACTCTGACGAGCGAACGCGGCTTTTTCGGACGAACCTGTCACCAATGCTGCCGTTGACGAGAATGTTATCGGCGGCCTGTGGGTATCTCGGATGCCAACGAGAAAAGGCGGCCCGAAGGCCGCCTTTTTGGATTTGCGCTGGAAGAACTCGACTTACGCGAGTGGCACCGCGACAAACCGGGTCGCGTCCGCACTTTTGACCTGCAACAGCACGCTGGTCTTGCCGGACGATTTGGCCTGCGCCAGCTCGGAGCGGACGTCGCCGACATTGGCGACGGGCTTGCCGCCGACATTGAGGATGACATCGCCGGTCTGAATGCCGCGCTGCGCCGCCGGCCCTCGCGGATCGACCTCGGTGACGACGACGCCCTTCTGGCCGGCGCCCTGCACGTCGCCGGCCGGCGCCAGGCTGAGCCCGAGGCGCGGCGTCCCGTTGCCCGGCTGCGCCTTGCCCTCGTCGGCTTTTCCGCTTCCTTGGGCCTGCCGCTCGTTCGGCAGTTCGCCGAGCGCGAGGGTCACCGTCTTGCTCGCACCCTTGTGGAAGACGTCGAGCTTCACGGACGTACCGGGCGCCAGCGTGGCGATGGTGCGGGCGAGATCGCGGGAGTCCTTGATCGCGGTACCGTTGACGGCGGTGATGACGTCGCCCGCCTCGATGCCGGCCTTTGCCGCCGGGCTATTGTCCTGCGGATTGTCGACGATCGCGCCGCGCGCCTCCTTCAGGCCGAGGCTGTCGGCGATCTCTGACGTCACCGGCTGCACCTGCACGCCGAGCCAGCCGCGGGTGACCGCACCCTTGTCCTTCAACTGCGCGACGACGAGCTTTGCGGTCGTGGCCGGAATGTCGAAGCCGATGCCGACCGAGCCGCCCGACGGCGAGAAGATCGCGGTGTTCACGCCGATCACGTTGCCGTTCATGTCGAAGGCCGGGCCGCCGGAATTGCCCTTGTTGATGGGCGCGTCGATCTGGATGAAGTCGTCATAGGGCCCGTTGCCGATGTCGCGGCCGCTGGCCGAGACGATGCCGGCGGTCACGGTGCCGCCGAGGCCGAAGGGATTGCCGACCGCGACCACCCAGTCGCCGATCCGCGGCTTCTGGTCGGAGAACTTGACGAAGGGAAAATCCTTCTTGCCATCGACCTTGATCAGCGCGAGATCGGTTTTCGGATCGGTGCCGACCACCTTCGCGGTGTAGCTCGTTCCGTCATCCATGGTGACCTGCACGGACTCGGCGTGGTCGACGACGTGGTTGTTGGTCACGGCATAGCCGTCGGCTGAGATGAAGAAACCGGAGCCTTCGCCCGTGACCATCTGGTGACGCTGGCGCGGCATGCCGTTCATGCCCCCCTGGCCGCGGAAGCCGAACTGCCGCGAAAACTGGTCGAACGGGGAGTCCTCGTCCGAATCCATCCGGTTCTGTTGCAGCATCGCGCTCTTGTCGTTGTCCTGGTCGATCTTGACCCGCACCGAGATGACGGCAGGCTTGACCCTGGCGACGAGGTCGCCGAAGCCCGGCGGAGTCGCAGCGCTTTCCGCGGCCTGGGCCGGCGCAATGAAGGAGGTTACGCCGAGCGGCGAAGCGCCGGGAGAAGCAGCCAGCACGGCCGCGCCAAGCGCGGCCACGGTGCCAAGCAGCGCCAGCCGGCGCGGCTTCAAGATCGTGCGGGACGTGGTGATGTCGGAATTGACGCGGTCATTCATGTCGAAATGTCCATGTTGGGTCAGGTGTCGCCTTGCACGCAACATGGCCGCTCGCACCTTACGGTGTCCCGTCCACGCGATTAAATCTTGGCAAAGGTGGTGTGGTCGGCGGCACGGACGGAAATCACGGCTGCACATTTGATGCAGCTCAACGCTGCGCCCCCGCGCGGTGAAAGACTGCGACCACCGAACGATGTCCATCGGAGGCGCACCATGTACAAGGATATTCTCGTCCACATCCCGACCGAGCGCCCGATGCGTCCCGTGATCGACGGCTCGGTCTCGCTCGCAGCGCATTTCAACGCCCATCTCGACGCGGCCGCGGTCGGCTATGTCGCAGCCGGTGCAGCTTATGTCATGGACGGCGGGGCCGCCCTGGCGGCCGTGTTCGAACTGGAACGGGAGCGCGCAGTTGAGCGGGCCGAGACTGCGCTCGCGGTGTTCGGAAGCGAGGCGGCGAACGCCGGCATTTCCTACACATGCCACCCGCTCGGCGCGATCCCGGTGGATGCGGCCAGGTCACTCGGCGAGATGGCGCGGCTGCACGACCTCAGCATCGTGCTTCAGCCGGATCCGGCGCAAAGCTCGTTCGACAACGAGGTGCCCGGCGAGATCCTGTTCCAGGCGGGCGGCCCGGTGCTGTTCCTGCCGTACACTTTCCGAGGAGCCTTCAAGGCGAGGCGGATCGGCATCTGCTGGGACGGCAGCCGGCTCGCCGCCCGCGCGATGCGCGACGCGGCACCGTTCCTGGCGCGCGCCGAAGAGATCGTGATCATCACGATCAACGAAGCCGACGTGGTGCCCGGCGAAGTGTCGGCAAGCAATCTGGCAAGACATCTCGGCCGGCGCGGGCTCTCGACCCGCACGGTCGGCCTGTCAGCCACCCGCTCCGAGATCCAGCCGACCATCCTGTCGCTGGCGGCCTACGAGAGCCTCGATCTCCTGGTAATGGGCGGCTACGGCCATTCGCGATTGCAGGAGCGCGTCCTCGGCGGCGTCACCCGCGCCATGCTGGAAGCCATGACGGTGCCGACGCTGATGTCGCATTGATCGAAGCTGGCCCTGGCCCTCTCACGCCGCAGCGGGGGTCTCCCATCCAGCGGTCGCGGTGGCGTTCTCGTCGCGTTGCACATTGCACGCATCGAAATGCGCCTTGAGCGCGAGCTCGGCGAGATATTCGAAATGTTCGGCCTGGCCGAGGAGTTCCCAGTTCTGGAGCGGCCGGTAGGCCGCCTGCTGGCGACAGAGGGACGCCAGCGCACGGTAGCGACGTACGTTCTCCATGAGAATCTCCCTCTCGGTCACACCCGGCTTATTTCTCCGGTTTGCGTCAGGGGCATTGCACTTGTGCGAAACTTTTTCTGCGCAATGCCAGTCGGTCTCGGGAATGTTAACGTGTGCTGCAACGCGGCCGCTTTGCTTTGGCGCAAACTTTACAAATGTTTGGCGATGGATCTCAGCAGCGTACGGCTCAACGCAGAACCAGCCACAAAGTTACGGCATGTGTGAGGCAAAGCACAGCCCCACGTCCTTATCGCGCGTATAAATTTTTGCGTATGGCCGCAAACAAGGTAACGGCGGTACACCACGGCTACGCTATCAACGCAGCCTGCGACTTTGGAGCCGTGCGGGCATGGAACCGGCGGCTCATTTCGTTTCTGGCGGCGATGGCTAGGCGTAGAGGCGGCGCTCCACGGTCACGCCGACCAGGTCGAGATAGCGCTCGATCAGGTCGGGTCTGCCGACGAGATAGCCCTGCATCTGCTCGCAGGCCTCGTGCGCCAGGAAGGCACGCTGCGCCTCCGTCTCCACCCCTTCAGCGATGACCGGGATATTCAGCGCGTGCGCGAGGCTGAGGACGGCGCGGACGATCTCGGCCGATTGCGGCGTCGCCTCGAGGTTGGAGATGAAGCTGCGATCGATCTTGATCTTGTCGAACGGAAACGACTGGAGATAGGACAGCGAGGAGTAGCCGGTGCCGAAATCGTCCATCGCTATGCGGATGCCGAGTGCCTTCAGCCGCCGCAGCAGATTGAGCGCGCGGGTAAAATCGCCGATCAGCACGACCTCTGTGATCTCGACCTCGAGCCGCGTCGGCGTAAGCCTCGTCTCCAGCAGAACCTGGTGGATCGAGCGTTCGAGGTCGCCGGCCTGGAACTGGACCGGCGACAAGTTGACCGCGACCTGCAGCGGCCGCGGCCAGGATGCCGCCTCGCGGCATGCTTCGCGCAGAACCCATTCGCCGATCTGGATGATCAGCCCGTTCTCCTCGGCGAGTGGAATGAACTGGTCCGGCGGCACGAAGCCCCGCGTCGGGTGATTCCAGCGCAGCAGCGCCTCGAAGCCGATGACCTCGCCCTCCATCCGCGCCTGCGGCTGGAAGTAGAGGAGGAACTGGTTCTGCTCCAGCGCCTGTCGCAGATCGTGCTGCAACAGCCTGCGATCACGCAGCTCCTGGTCCGTCTCGGATTCGAAGAAGCAGACCCGGGCCCTGCCCTCGCGCTTGGCGCGATAGAGCGCGGAATCGGCGTTGGCAAGCAGCGTCGCGGGATCCACGCCGTCATCGGGGTAGACGGCGATGCCGACGCTGACGCCCACCTGGGAGAGATAGTCGTCGACCTCGAGCTCCTTGCGGATCACCTCGACCAGGCGCTCGGCCAGCGTCAGGACGTCCTCGCGGCGCGCGTTGTCGGGCATCAGGATCATGAACTCGTCGCCGCCAATGCGGGCGACGAAGGCGCCGTCGGCTTCCGCGGCAAGACGATCCGCCGCTGCCCGCATCAGCATGTCGCCGACGGGGTGGCCTAACACTTCGTTGACCTCCTTGAAGCGGTCGAGATCGAGGCTGAGCACTGCAAAGCCGGTCGATGCCTCCTGCGCCCGCTCCAGCCGCTCGTCCAGCTCCACGTTGAAGGCGCTCCGGTTCGGCAGGTCGGTCAAGGCATCATGATGGGCAAGATGACTGATGCGCTCATGGTTCGTGACGCGTTCGGTGACATCCTCGATCACGCCGACCAGATATTGCGGATCGCCGGCGCCGTCCCTGATCAGCATCTTGCGCGAATTGACGACGCGATCGTGGCCCTTGACGCCGACCTCGAGCAGGTGTTCCTCGAGGAACATCGGCATTCCACTGGCGACGACCCTGCGGTCCTGCTCGTTGACCACGTGGGCAACGTCTGCCGGAAAAATCTCCTCGGGAGTCCTGCCCAGCATCTGTTCGCGGGGCAGGCCGTAATAGTCCTCGCCGGCGCGGTTGAGCAGAATGTAGCGGGAATCCTTCGCGCACTTTGCGAACACGGCAATCGGGATATTCTCGACGATCGTATCGAGGAACTCGCGGGTCCGAAGCAAGTCCTCTTCGACCTGATCGTGCGTCTGGGCGCGCGCGTCGGCCATCCGCTGGCGATCGCGGTCGCTTGCCTCGTAGGCCGCGCTGACGAGTTCGCCCAACTTGTCGAGATCGACCTGTCCGGTCACTTCGGTGGCACAGCGAAGCTGCTCAGCGAACAAGCGATGCATGCTCATGCCACCCCAACTGGCCGAGTGCAGGCCTCATGCCCGCAGATATCTCGCGTTCCTGAACCGCAGATTGAGACTCTTAGCATTGCGCGGGCGTTAATCGAGCGTTCGCCTCGGACGCGGTGGTTACCCCGGCCTGAAGGAATCCGATCGCCTTGTGAGGCAAGTTCCGTGGAACCCCGGAGCAAAGTGGCACGCGTTGGCACAAGCGACACCTGGAGTGCACGGCTCCCGTAGTCTACCGGAGACGCGCGCTTTCGCCGATACGCAGCGGCTGCGCGGAATTATCCTGCGCTTGTGGAACCCGGCCGGCCTCGGCGGCGATGCGAATAGCTGCAATATTGCCGGCATAGTCGGCGCTGCTCTTGCCGCGGAACACCGCGGAACCCGCCACGAGCGTATCGGCACCCGCGGCGGCCACGGCAGCAGCGTTGTCGCGCGTGACGCCGCCATCGACCTCGAGCCGGATCGGCCGGTCGCCGATCATGGTTCGAATGCGCCTGATCTTGTCGAGCTGGGATTCGAGGAAGGACTGGCCACCGAAGCCCGGATTGACCGTCATCACCAGCACCAGATCGACGCGATCGAGCACGTATTCGATCGCGCCTTCCGATGTCGCCGGGCACAGGCTGACACCGGCCTTTTTCCCGAGCGCGCGGATCGCCTGCAGCGTGCGGTCGAGATGCTGGCCCGCTTCGGCATGAACGGTGATGACATCGGCCCCGGCCTTCGCGAACGCCTCGAGATAAGGGTCGACCGGCGCGATCATGAGATGCACGTCGAAGATCTTCTTCGTCACCGGCCGGATCGCCTTGATGACATCGGCGCCGAAGCTGATGTTCGGGACGAAATGTCCGTCCATGACGTCGCAATGGATCCAGTCGGCGCCGGCCGCGTCGATGGCTGCGATCTCCTCACCGAGACGGGCGAAGTCTGCGGCCAGGATCGAGGGCGCGATAAGGATCTCGCTGGTCATGGCTTTGCACTCCGCACGTCGGCCCCGCCGCTGAAGACGCGGCTTGCCAGCACGTCCACGGGATCGATGGTTTCGAGATCGACAATTTCGAGCATCCGGTCGAGATCGGACACCAGGCGATCGGCCTGCCGCAAGCGGATGCGGTCGACGGCATTGCGGATCGAGCGCGCGTTGGAGAAGAACGGCTGGGTCCGGCGCAGCGCGATGTACTTCTCGAACGCCTCGCGCGCGGCCGCCGAGAAGCGATAGCCGCGCTCCTTCAGCATCAGCTCGGCAATGACGAGCAGCTCCGCTTCCGCATAGTCCGGAAATTCGATGTGGTGGGCGATGCGCGAACGGAAGCCGGGATTGGAGGCGAAGAAGCTGGTCATTCGCTCGCCGTAGCCGGCAAGGATCACGACGAGATCCTCGCGCTGGTTCTCCATCACCTGAAGCAGGATCTCGATCGCCTCCTGGCCGTAGTCGCGCTCATTGTCCGGCCGGTGCAGATAATAGGCCTCGTCGATGAACAGCACGCCGCCCATCGCCTTCTTCAAGATCTCCTTCGTCTTCGGCGCGGTGTGGCCGATATACTGGCCGACGAGGTCGTCACGCGTCACGGAGATCACCTGACCGCGCCGCACGAAACCGAGCCCGTGCAGGATCTTCGCCATGCGCAGCGCCACGGTGGTCTTGCCGGTGCCGGGATTGCCCGTGAACGACATGTGCAGCGTCGGCGGCGCGGAGGCGAGGCCCGCACGTTGCCGGATGCGCTCGATCAGCAGGAGCGAGGCAATCTGGCGTACGCGATTCTTGACCGGCCGGAGGCCAACCAGCTCCTGCTCGAGCTGCTGCAGCGTATCCGTGATCCCGGCCGCTTCGGCTTCCTTGCGGAGATCGAAATTGGTCGCGCCGCCTTCGGCGGTCGTCGCATGGGGCACGTCAAGCATCGGCACCTCGAAGAAAAAAGCTTCGCCGCGGGGGGAAGCGGCGAAGCAGTGGTCCGCCAAGGATACGGAGCAGGGAGAGCTCCGCGCGGAAGCGGATGACTAGGACACGTGTGCAGGCGTCTTTCGCACGGTGGTGTAGCGGATCGCGCGCCCCCCCACTTCCTGGCGCACCAGTTCGAATTCCGCTTCCTGCGGCGGCCGGTTGACGAGGAACGAGATTCGCACCGACTCCCAGCCATGGCTGGAATCGAAGCCGCTGATACGGATGTATCGGTCGCCGTACACCCTGCGGCATTGGGCGAGCTCCATCATCACGCCGGCGGCGTCCTGGAGGTCGAACATCGGCAGGCCCCACATCTCCCAATAGGTGTTGCGGGGGTGCGGATCGTCGGTGAACTCGATATTCACCGCCCAGCCGTTTGAGAGGCAATACTGCACCTGCTTGGCGATCTGATCGTCGGTGAGGTCGGGCAGGAACGAAAAGCAGCCCTGGGTGAGTTTCATGTTGCGTCTCCTCAAACGGTTTCGAGCGCAGTCGGCACGAAGTCCGGCGTGTCGGTGGATTGATAGTTGAAGGTGACGTCCTTCCAGACTTCGAGCGCCGCCTTCAGCGGCGTGCAAGTCTCGGCCGCCCTGGCCAGAATCTCCGGCCCTTCATGGACGTAGTCGCGGCCCTCGTTGCGGGCGAGGATCATCGCCTCCAGCGCCACGCGGTTGGCGATCGCGCCCGCCGCGATGCCCATGGGATGGCCGATCGTGCCGCCGCCGAATTGCAGCACGACGTCTTCGCCCAGGAGATCGAGCAGCTGGTGCATCTGGCCGGCATGGATGCCGCCGGAGGCCACCGGCATCATCTTGTTCAGGCTCGCCCAGGACTGGTCGAAGAACAAGCCATGCTCGAGCTTGGTCGGGTTGAAATCCTCGCGGCAGACATCGTAATAGCCGCGCGTGGTGTTCGGATCGCCTTCGAGCTTGCCGACCACCGTGCCGGCATGGATGTGATCGACGCCGGCAAGCCGCATCCATTTGGCGATGACGCGGAACGACACGCCGTGGCTCTTCTGCCGCGTATAGGTCGAGTGACCGGCGCGGTGCAGATGCAGGATCATGTCGTTGCGCCGGGCCCATTTGGCCATGGACTGGATCGCGGTGTAGCCGATCACGAGGTCGATCATGACGATGCACGATCCGAGCTCCTTGGCGAATTCCGCGCGCTCGTACATGTCCTCCATCGTTCCCGCGGTGATGTTCAGGTAGGTGCCTTTCACCTCGCCGGAAGCGGCCTGCGCACGGTTCACCGCCTCCATGCAGTAGAGGAAGCGATCGCGCCAATGCATGAAGGGCTGCGAGTTGATGTTCTCGTCGTCCTTGGTGAAGTCGAGCCCGCCCTTCAACGCCTCGTAGACCACGCGGCCGTAATTGCGCCCCGAAAGCCCGAGCTTCGGCTTCACGGTTGCGCCCAGCAGCGGCCGGCCGAACTTGTCGAGCCGCTCGCGCTCGACCACGATGCCGGTCGCCGGCCCCTGGAACGTCTTCACATAGGCGACGGGGAAACGCATGTCCTCGAGCCGCAGCGCCTTCAGCGGCTTGAAGCCGAACACGTTGCCGATGATCGAGGCCGAGAGGTTGGCGATCGAGCCCGGCTCGAACAGGTCGAGATCGTAGGCGATGTAGGCGAAATACGAGCCCGGCGTGCCCGGCACCGGATCGACGCGATAGCATTTCGCGCGATATTTTTCGGCGGCCGTCAGCCGGTCAGTCCACACCACCGTCCAGGTCGCGGTCGAAGACTCGCCGGCAACCGCAGCGGACGCCTCGATCGGATCGACGCCTTCCTGCGGCGTGACGCGGAACAGCGCGATGACGTCGGTGTCCTTTGGCGTGTAGTCGGGCTCCCAATAGCCCATGCGCTTGTATTCCATGACGCCCGAGCGATAGCGCTCCTTGCCGCGAACCGTGCCGGTATGTGCGTTCATGACTCTCTCCTGTTCTTCTCTCTCTGAATGACTAGGCGGCGACCGACTCTCGGGCGTCGACGCGCGGATCGAGCTCGCCGGCGCGATAGCGCCGCGCCATCTCGCTCAAGGGAACGACCTTGATCCTGCTGGCGTGGCCCGCGGTGCCGAACTGCTCGAAGCGCTCACGGCAGAGCTCGCGCATCGCGTCCATCGCCGGCTTGAGGAATTTGCGCGGATCGAACTCATGGCGGCTCTGCGCCGCGACCTTGCGGAACACGGCAGTCATCGCCAGGCGGCAGTCGGTGTCGATATTGACCTTGCGCACGCCGCTCTTGATGCCGCGCACGATCTCTTCCACCGGCACGCCCCAGGTCTGCGGCATCTCGCCGCCGAACTGGTTGAACATGTCCTGGAGCGGCTGCGGCACCGAGGATGAGCCGTGCATGACGAGATGCGTGTTCGGCAGCCGGCGGTGGATCTCCTCGACCACCCGCATCGCCAGGATATCGCCATCGGGCTTGCGGCTGAACTTGTAGGCGCCGTGCGAGGTGCCCATCGCAATGGCCAGCGCATCGACTTTCGTCGCGCGGACGAAATCGACGGCCTGGTCGGGATCGGTCAGCAGCTGGTCGTGGCTGACCTTGCCCTCGACGCCATGACCGTCCTCCTGCTCGCCGCCGCCATGTTCGAGCGAGCCGAGCACGCCGAGCTCGCCTTCGACCGAGGCGCCGACCCAATGGGCGAGATCGACGACGCGGCGGGTGATCGCCACGTTGTAGTCGTAGTCGGCCGCGGTCTTGGCGTCGGCCTTCAGCGAGCCGTCCATCATCACCGAGGTGAAGCCGTGCGCGATGGCGGACGCGCAGGTCGCCTCGTCATTGCCGTGGTCCTGGTGCATGCAGAGCGGGATGTCGGGATAGGTCCGCTCCAGCGCGTCGATCATGTGGGAGAGCATGAGATCGCCGGCGTAGCTGCGCGCGCCGCGCGAGGCCTGGATGATCACCGGCGCATCGACCTCGGCGGCCGCCTGCATGATCGCGATCCCCTGCTCCATGTTGTTGATGTTGAACGCCGGCACCGCGTAGCCGTGGCTGGCGGCGTGATCGAGCAGTTGGCGAAGGGTGATACGGGCCAAGGGTCGTCCTCCTTATTGGCTTTTGCGGGCGATCGCCCGGCGGGCGGCTGCCGCAATGTTTTGCGGCGTGATGCCGAATTCGCGGTACAGCACCGGTGCCGGCGCCGAAGCGCCGAAGCCGCGCATGCCGACGAATTCACCGTCGGCACCGATCCAGCGCGGCCAATCGCCGGGCACGGCCGCCTCGATCCCGACGCGCGGCGCGGTGCCGAGCACGGCGGTGCGGTAATCCTCCGGCTGCTCCTCGAAGAGCGCGAAGCAGGGCGCCGAGACGACGGCCGCGCGGATGTGCTCGGTCGCGAGCAGGCGGGCGGCTTCCAGTGCGATCGAGACTTCCGAGCCGGTCGCCATCAGCGTCACATCGCGGCCGCCATCCGGCGAGACCACGAGATAGGCACCGCGCGCGACACGGTTTCTGCCGCGCGCATCACTGCGGAACGTCGGCAAGGCCTGCCGCGACAGGCAGAGCACGGAGGGACGATGCTCCGCCGCAAGGGCGCAGTCCCAGGCCTCCAGCGTCTCCACCGCGTCGGCGGGACGGAACACCAGGAGGTTCGGGATCACGCGCAACGCGGCGAGATGCTCGACCGGCTGGTGCGTCGGGCCGTCCTCTCCGAGACCGATGGAGTCGTGCGTCATCACGTGGATGACGCGCAGCCGCATCAAGGCCGCAAGGCGGATCGCCGGCCGGCTGTAGTCGGAGAACGCGAGGAACGTGCCGCCATAGGGAATGAAGCCGCCGTGCAGCGCGAGGCCGTTCATCGCGGCGGCCATACCGTGCTCGCGAATGCCGTAGTGGATGTAGTCGCCGGCGAACGCCCCACTCTTGACGGGAGCTTGCGCCTTGGCATGGGTCAGATTCGAATGCGTCAGGTCCGCAGAGCCGCCGACGAGGCCCGGAATTGTCCCGGCGATGCCGTCGAGCACCTGTTGCGAGGCCTGCCGCGTCGCGAGCTTCGGCCGCTCGCTCGCAAAGCGCTCGCGCAATTTCGCCGCCGCCAGCGCATAGGCGGCCGGCAGGGCGACGACCTTGCCTTCGACGAACAGGTCGCGCTGCTCGGGCGAAGCACTTTCATAGCGATCGAGCCAGGCGAGACGCTCGACCTGTCCCCGCTGCCCGATCATGCGCCACGCCTTGAGGATCGGGATCGGCACCACGAAGGGCTGATAATCCCAGCCGAGCGTCCGGCGCGCCGCAGCGGTCTGCTCGGTGCCGAGCGGCGCGCCATGCGCCTTCTCTGTGCCCTGCCGGTCCGGTGCGCCATAACCGATGACGGTGCGGCAGGCGATCAGCGACGGCCTTGTGGTCTCGCGCTCTTCGGCGATCGCCTGCGCAACTGCTTCGGGATCGTGCCCATCGACGCGGCGCACCGACCAGCCGGAGGCTGCGAAGCGCGCGAGCTGGTCGTCCGATGTCGCAAGCGACGTCGGTCCGTCGATGGAGATGCCGTTGTCGTCGAACAGCACGATCAGGCGGCCGAGCTGGAGATGGCCGGCGAGCGAGATCGCCTCCTGGCTGATGCCTTCCATCAGGCAGCCGTCGCCCGCGATGACATACGTGAAGTGGTCGACGAGCCCATCGCCATGCCGCGCATTGGCCATGCGCTCGGCGAGCGCCATGCCGACGGCCGTGGCAATCCCCTGCCCCAGCGGCCCCGTCGTGGTCTCGACCCCTGGCGTATGGCCGTATTCGGGATGGCCCGGTGTCTTCGAGCCCCATTGCCGGAAGGCCTTGATGTCATCGAGGCTGACGGCGCCGCCGGTGAGATGGAGCAGTGCATAGAGCAGCATCGAGCCGTGGCCCGCGGAGAGCACGAAGCGATCGCGATCCGGCCAGTTCGGGTGCGCCGAGTCGAACTTCAGGAAGCGCGAGAACAGCACGGTCGCGACATCGGCCATGCCCATCGGCAGGCCGGGATGGCCGGACTGCGATGTCTCGATGGCATCGACCGCGAGGAAGCGGACGGCGTTGGCGAGATCGTTATGTGCGACAGCCGTGAGGTCGGCTTCGGCATGGACGGAGATGTTCATCGCATTCTCTCCTTGTTCACTTCAGGTTTCGCTTGCGCTCGATGAGCTGCATGATCAGCGGCGTCAGGATCAGCTGCATCGCGAGGTCCAGCTTGGCGCCGGGGCACACGATCGAATTCGCGCGCGACATCCAGCTGTGGGGCAGCATCGAGAGCAGATACGGGAAGTCGATGCCGCGCGGGTTCTTGAAGCGGATCACGACCATCGATTCGTCCGGCGTCGGGATCCAGCGCGCGATGAACGGATTGGACGTGTCCACCGTGGGCACGCGCTGGAAATTGATGTCGGTCTCGGTGAATTGCGGACAGATGTAGTGGATGTAATCCGGCATCCGCCGCAGGATGGTGTCGGTGACGGCCTCGGTCGAATAGCCCCGCGCGCTGCGGTCGCGGTGCAGCTTCTGGATCCATTCGAGATTGATGACGGGCACGACGCCGATCTTCAGGTCGGCGTAGCGCGCAACGTTGACCTTGTCGGTGACGACGGCGCCGTGCAGGCCTTCGTAAAACAGCAGGTCCGAATTCTCCGGCAGCCGCTCCCATTCCGTGAAGGTGCCGGGAGGCGCGCCGTGCAGCGCGGATTCCTCGGCATCGTGCACATAGTGTCGCGTCACCGCCGTGCCGGTCTCGCCGTAGTCGCGGAAGGCACGCTCCAGCTCCTCGAACAGGTTGGTCTCGGGGCTGAAATGGCTGAAATGCCTGTTGCCGCGCTCGGCCTCCTTCGCCATCTGCGTGCGCATCTCGGCGCGGTCATAGCGATGGAAGGCGTCGCCCTCGATGTAGACGGCGTTGACCTTCTCGCGGAAGAAGATCTGCTCGAACGTCTTCTTGACCGAGGTCGTGCCCGCGCCGGAGGAGCCGGTGATGGAGATGATCGGATGCTTCCTGGACATGTGTCCCCTCCTCACAGCCGGAAGAAGCCGCGCCGCGCGAACAGCGGCGCCGAGACGCTGGCAACCAGCAGCGGATCGCAATGCAACTCTTCGACGCGCCGCACCTCGTTGCTCGAGCCCATGATCAGCGGCACGCGCTGGTGCAGGCTTTGCGCCGACAAATCGAGGATGCGCTCGCGTCCGGTCGAGGCCGAACCGCCGGCCTGCTCGATGATGTAAGCCATCGGATGCGCCTCGTAGGTGAGGCGCAGGCGGCCGTCGCCATAGCCGGGCCGCGCGTCCGAGGGATAGAGGAACACGCCGCCGCGGGTGAGGATGCGATAGGTCTCCGCGACCAGCGAGCCGATCCAGCGCATGTTGAAATCGTGATTGGCGAGGCCTTCGACGCCGGCGAGGCACTCGTCGATGAAGGCGCGCACCGGAGGATCCCAATGCCGGCGGTTGGACGCGTTGATCGCGAACTCCTCGCCCGCCTCGGAGATCTGCACGGCGCTGCGCGCGAGGCGGAAGCAGCCGGATTTGCGATCGAGCGTGAAGATGTCGACGCCGTCGCCGAGCGTCAGCACCAGCGAGGTCTGCGGACCGTAGGTGACGAAGCCCGCCGCGAGCTGCGCCGAGCCGCGCTGATGGAAGGCGAGCGCGAGATCGTCAGGCGCGGGCAGGATCGAGAAGATCGTGCCGACGGTCATGTTGATGTCGATGTTGGAGGAGCCGTCGAGCGGATCGATCGCGACGCAGATCCGGGCCGCGCGGTCGACGATCTGCGGCTCGCGCATCTCCTCGGACGCCAGCGCTGCGATCGGCAGCTTGCCGAGACAGCGGCGCAGGATTGCATCCGCCTGGACGTCGAGATCCCGCTGGACGTCGCCGTCGCTGTTGCGGCCCGTGGTCAGGCCCGAGGCGTCCGCGAGATCGCCGGTGCCGATGAGGTCGGCGATCTCGATCGCCGCCGCCGCGATGGCATCGACTGCGGTCGCCACCGCCAACGCGTGGGGTGCGGTCTCCGAATACCGTTGAAGGTGGTCATCCAGCCTGAGTTGCCCGGTCATCTGCGTCCATCCCCTGGCCGGCGCCGCATCCATTTCCCTCCCCGGTGGAGGCAGGTCGCGGTCGGTCCCGGCATGAGGAGATTGACAGGGGTGGCTTAATAAGGAAAATTTCTATTCATAATGAGCGCTAAAGAATTTTCTTATAATGGCCCTGGCCATGCGGCGGCCCAGCTCCGGCATCTGACGATCCGGCAGCTTCGCTCGCTCGCGGCGCTTTCGGCCAAGGGCAGCGTGACGGCGGCCTCCGGCCATCTCGGCCTGACGCAGCCGGCCGTGACCCAGCAGTTGCGCCAGCTTCAGGACCTCGCCGGCCTGCCTTTGGTGCAGCGGACCGGTGACGGCATGCTGCTGACGGAGGCGGGCAAGGAGGTCCTGGCGCTCGCCGAACGGGTCGAAGCCGCGATCATGGACTGCCAGGGCGCGCTCGACCTGCTCGCCGGGCGGACCGGCGGCACCGTGCATCTCGGCGCGGTCTCGACCGCGAAGTATTTCGTCCCGCATGCGATTGCGGCGTTCACCAAGCGGTACCCGAAGATCGAGATCAGGCTGACCATCGGCAATCGCGAGGAGATCCGCGAGGCCATGCACGGCTACGACCTCGATTTCGCGGTGATGGGTCGGCCACCGGCCGACGTCAGCGTCGACGTCCGTCAGCTCGGGCGCAATCCGCACATCATCGTCGCGCGCAAGGGGCACTGGCTGGAGAAGGATTCCGGCCTCAGCCTGACCGACCTCGTGCACGAGACCTTCCTCACCCGCGAGCCGGGATCGGGCACGCGCACGCTCATGGAGGGCATGTTCCAGAAGTCGGACCTCGAGCCGGTCATCGGCATGGAGATGAGCAGCAACGAGACCATCAAGCAGGCGGTCATCGCCGGGCTCGGCATCGCCTTCATCTCGGCCCACACCGTGGCGCACGAGCTTGCCGAGGGCCGCCTGATCGTGCTCGACGTCGCCGGCCTTCCGATCGTGCGGCAATGGTACGTGATCCGCCGCAGCGACAAGGTGCTGCTGCCGCCGGCGCAGGCGATGTTCGATTTTCTGGGCTCGGAGGGGTCGAACTATCTGCCCGACGTGCCGGAGTTCGGCGAGCGCTAGCCCGCCGATGCTTACCCCATCAGCTTCATCGCAATCGTCGCCGCGAGAATGACGATGATCTGCAGCAGGCGCTCTGTCGTGAAGATGCGGTTGAAGGTGGTCATCGCTCGCCCCCGGCCGACGTGAAGGAGATCCGGGCGACTTGCTATCATACGCAGGCGCCGGGGTAACCCCGTAGTCGCCACGGATTCCGCTCCCGACCAGAACCGGCGATCGCCGATGTTCGCCGCCGATCTCCTTGCGGCGATGGTTAACGATCAGGCCGCCCGCGGAGCGGCGTAATCCATGCGCGTGGCGAAATAGGCTTCCAGCTCCGACAGCGCCCGCGCTTCCCAATCCCTCGCCTGCTCCAGCAGCGACCAGCTCTGGCCCGGGCGGAATGCAGCGGTCTGGCGATAGAGCGATGCGATGCCGCGATAGCGGCGCACGTTCTCCAGGATAGCGTGCCCGTTGACTTGGCCGTTCATGTCCGAAAACTCCCTCGTCATTCCCGGGGGAGAAATTGCGGCCAAATCTTTTTCGAAAAGTTAGCGGCGCGCGGCAAGCGCGCGAATGGTTGCCGGACTGTTGCGCGGGCGCAACGTCGGCGCGCGCGCATCGCCGATTTATTGCGAATTCGTTGCCGCGCTCTCGCCCGAACGCGTCAGCCCGCCGCGGCTGATGATCGACATCGTTTCGCGGCAGAGATCGGCAAGGCCGATCAGCAGCACGGCGAGGAGGCAGAACAGGTTGATGGAATCCGCATTGGCGCTGGATAGCGGGGTGAACTCGAAGAACGGCGGAATGAACGCCCACCACACCAGCGGAACGGTGAGCAGCGCGGCGAATGCCGCCGCCGGCGCACCCGCGACAAGTCCGAGGACGAACAGGCTGGGCAGAAATGCCGCGAAATAGAGTTTTGCGCCGAGCGCGACGCAGATGCCCTGAAGCACCGCCGATAGTCCGACAACGACTAATCCCAGCAGAAACGCCTGCCACGACCATGGCCGTACCCGCGGTACGGCAAACAGCCCCGCACGTCTCATCAGCCTCCCCCTGCCGCCCGTTAACTGGGCCCGCTTGCGACCAAAGTACTACAGCGGCAAGAAAATCGCGAGGCGGAAAACGCACGCCCGGGCGCTTGGTAAACAGCCGCATCGCACAATTTTCACCGCCACTCGGTGGCCGCATAGAGCAGGCCCGCGACGGGCAGAGCGAGGCCGATTCCCGATGCGAGCGCCCAGCCGCCCTGCGCGAAGGCCCAGGCGCCGATCGCGGAGCCGGCAGCGCCGGCGGCGAAGAACGTCGCCATGTAGAGGCCGTTGAGGCGGCTGCGGTGTTCATGCCCGAGCGCGAAGATGGCGCGGAAGCCGAGCACGACGTTGCCCTGGACGCCGATATCGATGGCGATCGCGGCCACCACCAGGCAGGCGAGATTCAGCATCGAGCCGGCCGCGCCGACATAGGTCACGAGGAAGCCCGCAGCCGCGAGCAGCATCGCAATCAGCGTCGCGATACGGCTATGGCCGTGGTCGGCGAGCCGTCCCGCGATTGGCGCGGCGAACACGCCGGCGACACCGGCGAGGGCAAACAGCGCGATGCCGCGCTGGGAGAAGCCGAACTCGGAGGCGAGCTGAAGTGGCGCGACCGTCCAGAACAGGGTGAAGCAACCGAACAGGCTCGCCTGGTAGAGCGCGCGGCGCCGGAGCAGCGGCATGGTGCGCACCAGATGCGGCATCGACAGCAGCAGCGTTCCGTAATGCATGCGCGCGACGGGCTTGCGCGTCGGCAGCACCATCCGGAGCACGGCTGCGAGCACGATCATCAGCGCGGCGGAGCCGAAGAACACCGCATGCCACGACGACGCCGCGGTGACGAAGCTCGACACCGGCCGCGCCAGCATGATGCCGAGCATCAGGCCGGTCGAGACGTTGCCGACGACGCGGCCGCGGATGGCCTCGGGCGCCAGATGCGCCGCATAGGGAATGATGATCTGCACCGCGACCGAGCCGAGCCCGATGAACAGCGCGGCGATCAGGAACGGCAGCGCGTGCGTTGCGAACGCGGCGGCGAGCAGGGCCGCGGCGCCGAGCGTGATGACGGAGCAGATCAGGGTACGGTTCTCGACGAGATCGCCGAGCGGCACGATGAAGAGCAGCCCGGTGCCGTAGCCGATCTGCGTCATGGTGACGATCAGCCCGGCGGCGGCGTGCGACAGGCCGAGCGCAGCGCTGATCGGGGCGATCAGCGGCTGGGCATAGTAGATATTGGCGGCGACCATGCCACAGGCCGCGGCAAGCACGAAGGTCAGGCGCTGCGACACCGCATCCGGCTCGGGCGCGGTCTCGATGGTGGCGTTCATCGTCATCGACACGGTCTCCAAAGATTGGGAACGATCGTTCCCTAATATGACAGGAATTCAGGCGAGCAGTTTCATCGCGACGCCGACGAGGCGCGCCCCGTCCAGCGGCAGGCGCGCCTTGCCGACGACGCGCATTCCCTGCGTGATGCAGATCATCAGCCGCGCGGTGTCGTCGGCCACGACATGGCGGGGAATCGAGCCGTCCGCCTGGCCCTCGCGAATGAGGCCGGCGATGAAGCTCTCGTTGGTGGCGAGCTGCGCATTGACGCGGGCGCGGACCACCGGATCGACCGCGGAGAGCTCGACCGCGCTGCCGACCACGATACAGCCGCGGCGCCCCTCGCTGCCCTGGGAGTGCTCGACATAGGACAGCAGCACATGGCGCAGCCGCTCGCGGCCGTTCGCACCGCGCGCGGCCGCGCCGCGGGTCTGCTCCCGGCGCACCGTGGCGTAGCGCTCGAAGGCGGCGAGGAACACGGCATGCTTGTCGCGAAACGCCTTGTAGACGCTGCCGGTGGCAAGCCGCATCGCGGCGGTGAGGTCTCCGATCGACGTGGCATGATAGCCGCGCTCGCAAAACACCCGCACCGCCCCGTCCAGGGCAGTGTCCATGTCAAACTCCCGGGGACGGCCGGGCGGCTGAGCTATGGCTTGCGATCGGCGTGCGGGTTTTTGCATTGCGGGATAATAGGGAATGATTGTTTCCTAATCAAGACACCTGGTTGTGATTGGGGAAGAGACTGGCCGCATGCCGTTGCGCGGGGGTGACGGTGATGGAGTGGCGCTCATTGTCGCAACGACGGCGTATGAGGCATCGATTTCGTCCTCCAAATACAACTGTCATTCCCCGCGACCCGGCTACGCCAAGGCTTCGCCGGGGTTGAGGTTCAGGGGCGCCGAAGCCTTAGCGTAGGCGGCAGGCGGGGAATCCAGTACGCCGCAGCTTCTCGATTCAATCACCGCCGTCTCGGCGTACTGGATCGCCCGGTCAAGCCGGGCGATGACGCCGAGTGTGGGGCGAACTGTCTCCACACCGTCATTGCGAGCACAGCGAAGCAATCCAGACTGTCCCCGCGGAGGGATTCTGGATTGCTTCGCTGCGCTCGCAATGACGGAGGATGAGGTATGGGCTGGTTCTCCAGATGACACTGTCATTCCCCGCGAAGGCGGGGGATCCAGTACGCCGCGACCTATCGGCTGAACCACAACTGTCTCGGAGTACTGGATCGCCCGCCCCAGTGCGCAAGTGCGCACAAGGCGGGCGATGACAGCGAGGGTGTAGTCGCAGACACGCCTTCGCGATCTCGCGGCGGATTTCGCCCGAGCTTTGCTTGATCTCTTCGCCCTCTAGACCAAGAGGGCGCAGGGAAGGCCGGGTGCCGGCCGGCACCCGCGGTCTGCTGCGCGAAAAGCACACGCAGAAGAAACCGCACAGCAGCATACAGGTGTGGCCAATCACTCGGCCTTCCCTGCGCAATGGTTGGACGGCTTATGCCGTGCTCTCCCGGGAGCCGAGTTCGTTCTGGCCTCCCTCGCCTTCGCGGAATTCACCGGCATCGCGCCGGTTGACGCGACTGCCGCCTCCGCAAGAGCTTGACCGTAGCAACGACGGTCAGGACCACACGGTTTTGCCGTACGCACGGCCCGCCATTTCGCCGCAGTCTTCCCAGCCCTGTCGACTGAGCCGGAAACTTACAGGCGAGACGAACCTGTCAGCGCCGTTCGTCCGCACGAAGTCTTGGGCTCACGGAGAGCAATCCGCCCTGCCCGCAACTCTCGCGCCCGACGCTGCCGCGTCCACCGCAAAGCCCGGCTCGCGAAAATGACGACCACATGATCGCCCCTCAAGGATGAGCCGGGATGGGCGACACATACGACAAATCCGAATTTCGGTAAAGTGGAATATTTTTGCGCGGGCGGGTTGACAGGTTCGCCAAGTGTTTTGCCCGTCGGGCGACTGGGCTGTGGGCATTTGGGAATGGGCTTTCGCGTCAGCCGTCGTCCTGGCGAAAGCCAGGACCCATACCGCGAGGTCTATCGATTTAAGGCAGTATTAGTCCCGCCCAACCAGTCTTCGCCAAACCTCTCCCTGTGGTAATGGGTCCTGGCTTTCGCCAGGACGACGCTGGAGAGACGGAAACGCAAGACAATGGGCGGAAGCATCACCCCTTCGTCGGCACTTGTGTCCCATCCGCCATCGTGGTCACGCCCTTGCGTTCGACGATCATCCCGTAGGCGCGGGGCTGGCGGTGGACGTCGAAATTGAAGGTGGTGCGCTTGTAGGAGTTGCAGAGATCGAGGTCGCAGCGCGCCAGCGCGATCTCGTCGCCCTTGGTGGTGCACGCCGCGACGATCTCGCCCGAAGGCGCGATGATGCAGCTGCCGCCGATGTGGTCGACGCCCTCCTCGATGCCGGCCTTGGCGACGCCGACCACGAAAGTGCCGTTCTGGTAGGCGCCGGCCTGCATCACCAGGTGATTGTGGAACAGCGAGAGATCGTCGTGCTCGGGCGCGGGCGGATTGTGCACCGGCGTGTTGTAGCCGATCATCACCATCTCGACGCCCTGGAGGCCCATCACGCGATAGGTCTCGCTCCAGCGGCGGTCGTTGCAGATCGCCATTCCCATCACGCCACCGAAGGCATTGGTCACGCCAAAACCGCTGCCGGGCTCGAAGTAACGCTTTTCCAGATGCTGAAATTCGCGCCATGGCTCATGCTCGGCATGGCCGGGCAAATGGACCTTGCGGTATTTCGCGACGATCGCACCGCTCTTGTCCACCAGGATGGAGGTATTGTAGCGCCTGGTGACGCCGGTCTCGACCGTCAGCTCGGCATAGCCGAGGTAAAGCCCGATGCCGATGTCGCGCGCGAGGTCGAACAGCGCTCGCGTCTGCGCCCCCGGCATCTCGCGCTCGAAGAAGGCGTCGATCTCCGCCTGGTCCTCGAAATACCAGCGCGGAAAGAACGTGGTCAGCGCGAGCTCGGGATAGACGATCAGGTCGCAGCCGCAAGCCTTCGCCTGGCGCATCAACGCCATCAGCCGCGCCACGACCTCGGTCCTCGTCTCCGCTCGAGCAATCGGGCCAAGCTGGCCGGCCGCAACATTCACAAATCTCGCCACGCGTTTTTCCTTCGCTTCCTCGACCGGCGTCGCCGCGCGTTATCGCGCGGCGCGCCGTCGCGACCGCCGACATGCAGATTCCGCACCTATGGCGCTCGTCGCGCAAGGGCGAGCCGGCTTGCACATCCAGTCGGGGAACCATCGTTGCCGATATGCAACGGTTCCCCACGGTCTGAAGCCGGACAAGAGAAACTCCCATTGCGGCCACGAACCCCGCTCACAACGCCGTGAGACTACAGGGGAACTACGATGCGTGCACAACGCGTTTGGAAAGTGAACGGGGCCGCCAGCATCGGGCAGCTTCAATCGCGACTGGACGATCTGAACAAGCGTCTCAGCCAGCTCGAAAGCCAGCATCCTGAGAACTGGAAGGTCGAAGAGCTCAGATCAAGCGCACTCAGCCTGTCGCGCGAGATCGACGACATCCGCTGTGCCGAGGCGACGGCGGCGCTGAGCGAGCTGCTGCGGAAGTAGGCGGGACGGCGGCGATTCGGCGTTGCGTCGGGAACCAACCTCCGCCGCCGCCATTTCCATCAGAGCATGGAGCAAATCATGACCAGGCACCTGACGCGGGCCCATCTCGCGCGCGGCGTGGCCGGCGCGGTTTCCACGCTGGTCCTGTGCGCGACGGCGGCATTCACCATCGCGCACCACTTCGCGCTGTGAGGGATTTCGCATGACATCCGACCCCGAGGAGTCGGTGAGGCTGCAAGGTTTTGGCGAGATGACGTTGCGCACGGCGATCGCGACGCTGATGGCGCTGGCGCCACGCGCGCGATCGGAGACCGCCATCTTCCGCGTCCGCGACGGCTCGCGTTTGGCCGCGAGCGAGATCGCCGACCTCGCGTCGGATTGGGGCATGACGCCGATGGCGGAAGTCAGGTCGCCAAGGCTGGTGCCGGAGCAGCACTGGTCGGAGATCGTCCGCAGCATGGTGCGCGAGGCGCCGCTGCCGGCGCTGATGGTGGCGTTCCTGGTAGGCGTGCTGGTGGCGCGGCGGTAGTGCCGCGCCTCAAGCGGCGCGCGCCGATTTCGCGCGCTCCTCCAGTGCATTTATCGTCGACACGAGATTGTCACGTCGTACCCGAAGGGTTGCCGCGAGCAACGGATAGGACGGGTGCTGCCTGTCGAACACCCCGGCCTTGGCCTCTTCCTCGAGGATGTCGGAATTCATGAGCTGAACGCGCCACCACAGATCCGCGATCAGCGCGCTAAGCCGAAGCTCTCCAGTGGAGCCGAAACGGGACACTTCTGTCATTGTTTGCCTCAACCTGAAACAGTCCCTCCGCTAGGGGCTGTGTTTGGTCCTGACTGAGCAAACGGAGTGCCAGGGCTGCAGGCGGGTCAGATGCGCCAACCTGGACGATCGCGCGGCCTGCACAGGGGCGATCGCAATCGGCATGGCCAAGGCGCATCGGTCGCGGGAGCCATGCCACGCGCACAGACGTCCCTGCCTGGGCGAAATCGGCCGTGGACCCGCCCTGAAAATCGTTGCAAAAAGGCGCTCCCGAGGCGCCGGCGGCCGGTCCGCCAAGCCTCTGGAAAACGTCGACTTTTGGAAGAATGGTCGGAGTGGCAGGATTCGAACCTGCGACCCCTGCGTCCCGAACGCAGTGCTCTACCGGGCTGAGCCACACTCCGACAAGAGGCCGGCTTATAGCGTTGGGTTTGGCGCACCGCAAGCGGCCGAGTTGAGGAATTTTATCCCTGTGAAAACGGGTCTTGAAACGCTGATTCTACCGGCGGGCGATGCCGCCGCAGGGGCCGCCGCCCGGACGCTGGCGGCCGGCGGGCTGGTCGCGTTTCCGACCGAGACGGTCTACGGGCTCGGCGCGGACGCCGCCAATGCCACCGCGATCGCCCATCTCTATGCCGCCAAGGGGCGGCCGGCCTTCAATCCGCTGATCGCCCATGTCGCGGACATTGCCGCTGCGCAGGCCATCGGGCGGTTCGACGCGCGCGCCCTAGAGCTGGCGCAGGCGTTCTGGCCGGGGCCGCTGACGCTGGTGGTGCCGAAGACGGACGGCTGCCCGGTGGCCGATCTTGCCACCGCCGGGCTCGACACGGTCGCGATCCGCATTCCCGCCCACCCGGTGGCGCAGGCGATCCTGCGTGCCTTTGGCGGCGCCGTGGTGGCACCGTCGGCGAACATCTCCGGGCACGTCTCGCCGACGCTGGCCGCCCATGTCGAGAGCGACCTTGCGGGGCGAATCGACCTGATCGTCGATGGCGGACCGGTCGCGGTCGGCGTCGAATCCACCATTGTCGGCTGCTTCGACGCGCCGATGCTGCTCCGGCCCGGCGGACTGTCGCGCGAGCGGATCGAGGCCGTGCTCGGCGCAGCCCTGGCGCGGCCGCCGGCGGAGGCCGAGAGCGACGACAGCCAGCCGCTGGCGCCGGGCATGCTGGCCTCGCATTACGCGCCGCGCGCCAATGTGCGGCTCCGCGCGCAGGACGTTGCGCCGGGCGAAGCGCTGCTGGCGTTTGGCCCCGCGCGGCTGCCCGGCGTTGACGCTGCTACGGCCGTCATGAATTTGTCGCCCACCGGTGATCTCGATGAAGCCGCCGCCAACCTGTTCGGCTATCTTCGCACCCTCGATGCGAAGGGCCCACGAGCGATCGCGGTGATGACGATCCCCGAGGAAGAACTTGGCGAAGCGATCAACGACCGGCTGCGCCGGGCTGCGGTGGCGAGATAAGAGCGAAGTAGAGACGAGACAATGAACATCAATAAATCTACCACTCCTCCGCTTGCGCCCGAGCTGATCGAACAATTCCGCAAGATCGTCGGCGACCGCCACGCGATCACGGACGCGGCCGACATCGAGGCTTACGTCACCGAGGAGCGCAACCTGTTCCACGGACGCTCGCCGCTGGTGCTGCGGCCGGGCTCGACCGCGGAGGTCGCCGAAATCTGCAAGCTCGCTTCCGCGCACAGAATCGCGCTGGTGCCGCAGGGCGGCAATACCGGCCTCGTCGGCGGCCAGACCCCGCACAATGGCGAGGTGGTGGTGTCGCTGCGGCGGCTGGACAAGATCCGCGAGGTCGACACCGCCTCCAACACCATGACCTGCGAGGCCGGCGTGGTGCTGCAAATCGCGCAGCAGAAGGCCGCCGACGTGGACCGACTGTTTCCGCTCTCGCTCGGCGCGGAAGGCAGCTGCACCATCGGCGGCAATCTCTCGACCAATGCCGGCGGCACCGCCGCGCTCGCCTATGGCGTCGCGCGCGAGATGGCGCTGGGGCTGGAAGTCGTGCTCGCCGACGGGCGCGTGCTCAACGTGCTGTCGAAGCTCAAGAAGGACAACACCGGCTACAATCTGCACAACCTCTTCATCGGCGCCGAAGGCACGCTCGGCATCATCACGGCGGCGACGCTGAAGCTCTTCCCCAAGCCGCGGGCGGTCGAGACGGCGTTCGTCGGGCTGAAGTCGCCGGCCGCGGCGCTCAAGCTGCTGACGATCGCGCAGGGCGAAGCCGCCAACGCGCTGACGAGCTTCGAGCTGCTGTCGGAGATGGCGGTCGACTTCTCGGTCCGGCACGGCATCGACGTGCGCGATCCGCTGGAAGCAAAGCATCCCTGGTACGTGCTGATGGAATTGTCCGCAGCCAGCGAGGATGCCCGCACGCCGCTGGAGGCGATCCTGACCCGCGCCATGGAAGACGAGATCGTCGACGACGCCGTGATCGCGGCCAACCTCACCCAGCGCAACGGCTTCTGGAAGCTGCGCGAGGAGATGTCGTCGGCGCAGAAGCCGGAGGGCGGCTCGATCAAGCATGACATCTCCGTTCCCGTCGCCGCCGTGCCCGCCTTCATCGACGAAGCCAATGCCGCGGTCGTCAGGCTGATCCCCGGCGCGCGGCCGGTGCCGTTCGGCCATCTCGGCGACGGCAATCTGCACTACAATGTCAGCGAGCCCATCGGCGCCAACACCGCGGATTACCTGGCGCGCTGGCACGAGATGAATGCGGTGGTGTTCGAGATCGTGCTGCGCATGGGCGGCTCGATCTCCGCCGAGCACGGCATCGGCGTGCTCAAGCGTGACGAACTGCCCGAGGTGAAGGACAAGACCGCGATCGAGCTGATGCGGTCGATCAAGGCGATGCTCGATCCGCTCGGCATCATGAATCCGGGGAAGGTACTGTGAGCATGTCCCTCACGATCGATGCGATCAGCGACGCCGATGTCGAGCCGGTGGTCGCGCTGTGGCAGCGCTGCGGCCTGACGCGGCCCTGGAACGACCCGCATGCCGACATCGCTCTGGCGCGGCGGCGCGACAACTCGACCGTGCTGGTCGGCCGCGATGGCAGCGCGATCGTCGCCACCGTCATGGTCGGCCATGACGGCCACCGCGGCTGGGTCTATTACGTCGCCGTCGATCCTGATGGCCGCAAACGCGGCCATGGCCGGGTGATCATGGCCGCGGCCGAGGACTGGCTGCGCCAGGCAGGCATCGCCAAGCTCCAGCTCCTGGTCCGCCGCGAGAACGCGCAGGCCAATGCGTTCTACCAATCGCTGGGCTTCGAGGAATCCACCTCGGTGATGTTCCAGAAGTGGCTCGACGGCCGCGAGCAGCCCCGTTAGTTCTCACCCGGAAAACAGCAATGACCATTTCCGACCGCGTCCGCATCAAGGACGTCCGCGTGCTCTCCGACAACTGGACCATCCTGAAGAACACGACGTTCGAATACCGGCGCGCCAATGGCGAGTGGCAGACGCAGCACCGGGAAACCTATGAACGCGACAACGCCGCCGCCGTGCTGCCCTATAATCGCGCACGGCGCACGGTAATCCTGGTGCGCCAGTTCCGCCTGCCGGCGTTCATCCGCGGCTACGACGATCTCCTGATCGAGGCGGCCGCCGGGGTGCTCGACGATGCCTCTCCCGAGGTGCGCATTCGCGCCGAGGCCGAGGAGGAAACCGGGTATCGCCTGCACCACGTCCACAAGGTGTTCGAGGCCTTCATGAGCCCGGGCGCCATCACCGAAAAACTGCATTTCTTCGTCGCCGAATACGAGCCGGAGATGCGCGTCAGCGACGGCGGGGGCCTCGAGCATGAGGGCGAGGACATCGAGGTGCTGGAGCTTTCCATCGACGAGGCGCTGGCGATGATCGCGGACGGACGGATCATCGACGCCAAGGCGATCATGCTGCTGCAATATGCGGCGCTGCATATTTTTCGCTAGGTGATTTCTTCACCTCGCCCCGCTTGCGGGGAGAGCATAGGCCGCCTAGGCGGCCGTTTTTAGAAACGCCGAAGCAGAGCTTCGGCTATGCGCGAAGCGATCGGGTGAGGGGGAGCCTCCGCGAGTCTCACTGTTGCCGTCCTCGCGGAGGCTCCCCCTCACCCCAACCCTCTCAGCGCGAGCGAAGCTCGTCGCGCCCCCGCATCCGCCTTCGCCAAGGCTTCGGCGGACAAGAGCGGGGCGAGGGAGCGCACCTGCCGCGCGGCGAGCCATCGCGGCAAGCAATTCTGCCCTGCGCCGCCCCTCCCCCGTTGAGCTCACCGCCGACTATCTCTAGTCTGGCCCCAACCAAGAACCAGGAGACGCGCCCATGTCCGCTTCGCGCGACGACGAATTCGGCTTTGCGCCCGACTATGACTCTGCCGTCCCCTATATGCAGCGCACCCGGGACTATTACGCCGCAATCGGCTACACCACGCCGTACCGCTGGGCGCATCACACCGAGGCGCCGTTCCAGCCGCTGAAGAAGCAGCTTTCGCAATCGCGGGTCACCATCATCACCACGGCTGCGCCGTTCGATCCGACCAAGGGCGACCAGGGGCCGGGCGCAGCGTATAACGGCAGCGCGAAATTCTACCAGGTCTACGACGGCGACACCGCCGAGCAGCACGATTTGCGCATCTCGCATATCGGCTACGACCGCAAGCACACCTCGGCGACCGACAGCGGCACCTGGTTTCCGCTGCCGCAGCTCCTGAAGGCATCGGCCGCGGGCCGGATCGGCGAGGTGGCTCCGCGCTTCTTCGGCGCGCCGACCAATCGCAGCCATCGCGTCACCCTCGACACCGACGCGCCGGAGATTCTGGCGCGCTGTCTTGCCGACAAGGTCGATGCCGCGGTGCTGGTGCCGAACTGCCCGGTCTGCCACCAGACCACCGCGCTAGTGGCGCGGCACCTGGAGCGGAACGGCATTCCGACCGCGATCATGGGCTGCGCCAAGGACATCATCGAGCACGCCGCCGTGCCGCGCTTCCTGTTCTCCGACTTCCCGCTCGGCAATTCCGCCGGCAAGCCGCACGACGTCACCTCGCAGGCGCAGACGCTCGAGCTGGCGCTTCGGCTGCTCGAGACCGCGAGCGGCCCGCAGACGACGATGCAGTCGCCGCTGCGCTGGAGCGAGGACGCTTCCTGGAAGCTCGACTACAACAATGTCGCGCAGCTCTCGCCGGAAGAGCTGGCGCGCCGCCGCGCCGAATTCGACAAGCAGAAGGAGATCGCGCGCGGCAACCGCGCCGCCTGACGTCCTCCGACAACCAAAACAAAAAAGGGAGAGCGACGTGACGCGACCGTTCGAGGGCGTGAAGATCCTGGATTTCACGCAAGTGCTGGCCGGCCCCCATGCGAGCTACCAGCTCGCGCTGCTGGGTGCCGACGTCATCAAGGTCGAGCGGCGCGAGGGCGAGGACATGCGCCGCACGCCGCTCAGCCGCGAATGGGCCGAGCGCGGGCTGGCGCCGGCGTTCCAGGCCATCAACGGCAACAAGCGCAGCCTGACGCTCGATTTGCAGAAGCCCGATGCGATCGCCATCGTGAAGAAGCTTGCCGCCCGGGTCGACGTCGTCATGGAAAACTTCCGCCCGGGCGTGATGGACAAGCTCGGCATCGGCTACGAGGCGCTGTCTGCGATCAATCCAAAGCTGATCTATTGCGCCGTCTCGGGCTTCGGCCAGACCGGCCCGGACCGTTTGCGGCCCGGCTATGACGGCAAGATGCAGGCGCTGTCCGGCATCATGGCGATCACGGGCCACCCCCAGACCGGACCGACGCGCGCGGGCTTTGCGGTCTGCGACGTGCTCTCGGGCGCCACGGCTGCGTTCGGCGTGTCGAGCGCGCTGTACCAGCGCGACCGCACCGGCAAGGGGCAGTTCGTCGACGTCTCCATGCTGGAGGCGACGATGGCATTTCTGTCAGGACAGATCGCGGACTGGTCGGTCGCGAGCCATCGCCAGCAGCTGTCAGGCAACCAGGCCGTGAGCCGCCGGACCACGGCGAATTTGTTCAAATGCGGCGACGGCCACATCCTGCTCGCCGTCAACAACGAGAAGCAGTACCGCGCGCTGATGAGCGCGCTCGGCCGCGAGGATACGCTCGCCGATCCGCGCTTTGCCGACTGGTTCGCCCGCAACGAGAACGAGCCGGCCCTGCGCGCCATCATCGAGGCGGCGCTCGCGGCAAGGCCGGCGCGCGAATGGGAGACGATTCTGGAAGACGCCGGCGCGCCCTGCGCCAGCATCTGGAAGGTCGAGGAAGTGATCGATCATCCGCAGATCAAGGCGCGCGGTGCGATCCAGGAGCTGGATACGCCCTACGGCCGCCTGCGTTTTGCCGGCAGCGGATTCAAGCTCGCGCATGGCGGCGGCAAGCTGGACCGGATGGCACCGGAGCTGGGCGCGGATACGGATGCGGTGCTGGGAGAACTGGGGTTCAATGCGGCGGAGATCGCGGCGTTGAGGGCAAGGGAGATTGTGTGAGGGCTGGAGCTACAAACTCCCCTGTCGTCCCGGCGAAAGCCGGGACCCATAGCCACCGAATTCAATTTGGCGAAGATTGCCCACGACCATCTCGCGCCACACTTCTCCCTGTGGGTATGGGTCCCGGCCTTCGCCGGGACGACAGCGGCATTTGAGGCTGCAGTCGAATTTCGACCACACCTAAAACAGCGACCCCTGCCCGTCGTCGGATGACGCGGCCGCCGCCTTCCGCACCGCGCGCTTCGGCTTCGACGCCTCCACCTCCGCCTCGATCTCCTCCGCGCTGATCGGCAAGAGCAGCTGATCGTCGTCATTGGCGACGCGGTTGACGCGGGTGGAGACCGGGTGCCAGGCGAATTCGCCGGTGCGCGGGGCGGTCATCAGCGGCAGGATCGCGTCGACCTCGTCGCCCCTTATGTCGAGCCAGCGCTCGAAATCACCCGGGCTGATGGTGACGGGTACGCGGTCATGCAGCGCGGCGAGGTCCTCGCCCGCCGCCGCCGTGACGATCGCGACCGTATCGAGCTCCTCGCCGTTCGGCCCGGCCCAGGTCTCGAACACCGCGGCAAAGCCGAGCGGCGCGCCGTCGGCCCGATGGATGAAGAACGGCTGCTTGCGGCCATCCACCGCCTTCCATTCGTAGTACCCGTCGGCCGGGATCAGGCCGCGCCGGCGGCGAATCGCGCGTTTGAAGGCGGGCTTCTCCAGCACCGTCTCCGAGCGGGCATTGATCAGGAGCGTAAAGCCTTTGGGGTCCTTGACCCAGCCCGGCAGCAGACCCCAGCGCATCAGGCGGAAATGGCGCGCGCCATTCTCGACCAGCACGACCGGAATCGGTTGCGTCGGGGCGACATTGTACCGGGGCGGGAAATTCGGCTGCTCGACATAGCCGAACAGTTGCCGCAAAGCCGCGGGGGCCGAAGTTATGACGAAGCGTCCACACATCCTTGGGTGTCTATATAGGGTCCGTTCAGGTCCTTTTAACCCCGAACGTTAACACTGCGGCGAATGAGCTCAATGGCCTCCCAACCCGCGCGGGCGCATGTACAGACGGGCCCCGAGGCTGCGGCCTGGGCCGAACGGCTGCGCGTGGCCAACATCAACCCGCGGACCGGGCTTGCCACCGACTATCTCAACCATTTCAATGAAGCCGTGATGCTGCTCGAAATGGTGCCGGACATGCCGGAATGCGCCGAAGACTTTCTGACCTGGTCGCCACTGTCCTATGCCGAGCATTTCACGGCGTCGAACTTCAAGGCGCGCGACCTCGCCATCGAAGCCTACGAGAAGGCCGATCCCAACGTGCGCGCGCAGTTCGACCACATCACCGACACCATGACCTCGATCCTGACCGCGGTCGGCTCGGCCATGCGCGAGGTCGAGAAGGACACGACCCGCGTCCGCCTGGCCGAGCAGGCCACCCTCTGGGTCAAGCCGCTGATCGCCGCCTGCGGCGGCATCATCAATGGCGGGGCGGAAGCCGACGTCGACACCATCATGTCGAACTGAGCCAGATCATTTAAGAACCAGGTCCTTTAAGAAAATGACCGCAGTCGTCCAGTCCCAGCGTCCCCAGATCGCGGTCAGCGCGGCGATTTTTCGCGACGGCAAGGTCCTTCTGACCCGCCGCGCCCGCTCGCCCGCCAAGGGGTTCTATTCGCTGCCCGGCGGCCGGGTCGAGTTCGGCGAATCGCTGCACCAGGCCCTGGCGCGCGAGGTGGATGAGGAAACCGGGCTTAAGATCGAGATCATCGGCCTTGCCGGCTGGCGCGAGGTGCTGCCGGCCACGGCCGGCGCCGGCCATTACCTGATCATGTCCTTTGCCGCCCGCTGGGCGGCCCGGGAGCCGGTTTTGAACGACGAGCTCGACGACTACCGCTGGATCGCCCCGGATGCCCTGGCGAGCCTCGGCGACCTCAAGCTGACCGGGGGGCTGGAGGAGGTCATCCAGTCGGCCGCGCGCCTGATCGGACACTGACCCCCGCCTTGCGCCCGCCGCCTTGAGGGGGCATACACCCCGCCGATGTCCACGCGATTTCTGGCCATTTTCGCCCTGATTCTCGCCTGCGCCTCCGTGCCCACGAGGGCCCAGGACGTGGCGGCGCCGTTTGACGCCGATTTGCAGCGGCTGGCGGAGATCCTCGGCGGCCTGCACTACCTGCGCGGCATCTGCGGGTCCAACGAGGGCAACAAATGGCGCAGCGAGATGCAGGCGCTGATCGATGCCGAAACCCCCTCCGGCGAGCGCCGCACCCGCATGATCGCCGGATTCAACCGCGGCTATAATGGTTTTCAGCAGACCTACCGGAGCTGCACGCCGGCCGCCACCGTCGCGATCCGCCGCTACATCGAGGAAGGCTCGAAGATCTCGCGTGACCTGACGGCGCGCTACGCGAACTGAACTCTCTCCGTCATTCCGGGGCGCGACGAAGTCGCGAGCCCGGAATCCATCGGGCGTCAGAGTTGGTGGCACGATGGATTCCGGGTTCGCGCCACACGCGCCCCCGAATGACGGCGACGGGGACCCTGTCATCGTCTTTGTTCACAGCCATTAACCGTTCCTAAAGATGTAGCCTAGCGGGCGTTAATACGCGTGCTACACCACTCGCACAGCGCATCGCCGTGGATCGCGCCCAGCCTGATCGAGTTTCATGAGCCATCCAGTGTCCTACGCCCCCGCCCGCGCGCCGCTGCCCGATCACGAGCAGAAACAGGCCGCGCTGAGCTATCTCAACGAGGCCTGGGCCGAAGCGCGCCACGACGGCGTCGACGGCGACTGCCTGGCGCAGGCAAGCCTGTTTGCCGCCCTTGCCGAGCTCGTCGGCACCTATGGCGAGGACGCGGTAGCGAAATTCGTCGAGGGCTTTCCCGGCCGGATCCGCAACGGCGAATTCTCCGTCGACATCTCCCGGCAGTAACCGCCTTTGGAAAATGACCCCGCCACGCGGGCGGGGCCAGTTGACGGATGAATGACTTTGCGACACCTCGCGAAGTCTGTGGTGTTTATCGCACGGAAGCCGCTCCCTGCGGCCAAGCATTAGTCTCGCTGCGGGCGGGAGATATTCCCGATGCAATCGGGAATGCTACGGCACGACCTTGAGTGTCGCCTTCATGTTGGGATGAAAGCGGCAGTAATACTCCACCGTTCCCGCCTTCTTCACGACCGTCGTGCCTGATTTCTTCGCCGGCAGGTTCACGTCGAAGTCGCCGCTTCCAGCGGTTGCGGTGTGCGCGAATACGTCCTTGTTAATCCACTCGACAGTGTCGCCGACCTTCGCGGACGCATCATTCGGCGATATTTCTAGATTCTCCATCGTGATCTGAATTGTCGCGGCGCATGCCGGGACGACCATCGTTGCGAAGACGACCGCCATTGCAGTCGAGCACACCCGTCCCGGCATCATATCCGCTCCCCTATTTCAGCTCGGCCGCGACATGCTCGGCGTGCTGCTGATGGCCCTGGAATATCTTCAATCCGGTCTGCAACAGGCTCTTCAGCTCCGCATTGCTGGCAGAGGGAATGAGCTGGCTTTCCAGCGCGCCGTTGACCGCCTTGTGATAGGCGACCTCATTGGCGACATAGGCCTTGTCGAAGGCTGCGCCGTCCAGCTTGTCGAGCTCGGCAAGCTTGTCGCTCGCCTGCTTCGACAGCGTGCGGCTGGTGTCGTTGTCCTCGGGCGTGACGTTCAGCTTCTTGACCAGCGCGAGCGCCTGCTTGTTGACCGCCTCGTGGTCGCGCAGCATGTCCTCGGCAAACGCCTTGACGTCCTTGTTCTTGGCCTTTTTCTGCGCCTGCTTGGCCGCGTTGATGTCGATCACGCCCGCGGTGTAGGCGATGTGGGCGATCTGCGGATCGGTGGGCTTGTCGGCTGCGCTGGCGCCCCCAAACAGCGCGGGACTCGACAACAGAATTGCCGCGGCGAGCGCCGCGCTCCGTCGGGTGAACATGTTTGACACTCCTGTGCTGCCGGACGGTTGCCGGCGTCGCTTCACAGGCATTGGATGGGATTTTCGCGCAAACGTTCCCGAAAAATTTCAGCAGCCGCTGCCGAGCCGCTTCAGCACTGATACGGTCAGCCGCTCGCAGCGCCACCCGGCGAACGGGAACGCATCCATCACCACCGGACCGATCTCCTTCTCGACGTTCTCGCGCAGCATGGTGCGCGCACGGTGCAGCCGCGTCTTCACGGTCTCGGGCTTGACGCCGAGCAGATCGGCGGTCTCCTCGATGTTCATCCCCTCCATGACGCGCGCGACGAAGACCATGCGGAAGACATCCGGCAGTTCGTCGATTGCGCGTTCGACGACGCGCTGGATTTCACGTTGGGCCATGGTCCTTTCCGGATCGCCTGCGGGAGAAACGGGAAATCTTATGATCTGCGCGTCGAGCGCCCCTTCCGGCAGCGCGCCGAGCTCGACATGCGGCCTGCGGCTTCGCGCCCGGCCAAGCGCCTCGTTGATGGCAATGCGCGACAGCCAGGTCGACAGCCCGGACTCGCCGCGAAAGCCGTCGAGATGGGTGAAGGCCCGGACATAGGTCTCCTGCACCACGTCCTCGGCTTCGCTGTCGCTGCGCAGGATACCGCGCGCAAGACGGTAGAGCCTGCGGTTGTTGGCCTGCATGATCTCGCGCAGCGCGGCCTCGTCACGGCCCCGCGCGCGGTCGACAAGTTCGGCTTCCGATGCTCTGGCGCCGGCGGACAGGCCGGCTGCGGTCCGCTGCATGGTGGTCACCTGTTTCCATTCGTTCCGGACATTGGATGCAGGCGCGGGGAAAAGGTTCCCGATTTTCTTACCTTCCCCGCCGGGGTCTCCCCAGGGAGGGTAAGAGCTAGTCCGTCTCGATCGGCAGTGCCGGATCCCTTGCCCATTCGCCCATGGAGGCATCGTACAGCGTCAGCTTGTCGTAGCCGAGCTGCGTCAGCATGAGCAGGTCGATCGTCGCCGAGATGCCGCCGCCGCAATAGCAGATCACGGTCTTGTCGCGCGTAACGCCCTGGGCCGCGAATTTCGCTTCGGCATCGGCAAGCGTCGTCAGCGTCTTATCGGCATTGGCAAGCGTCGCGGCGGGCACGTTGACGCTGCCGGGCACGCGGCCGGGCCGGCCGTAGCGGCTCGGCTCAAGGCCTTGATGGAATTGCGGCCCGAGCGCGTTGACGATCACGGTCGAGGGGTCGCCGATTCGCGCCTTCACAGTGGTCTTGTCGACGAAGAAGCCCGCGCGCGGCGTCGCCTTGAAGGTCGTGGCGGGATAGCCCTTCGGCGCGCCCGTCTCGACCGGCCGCCCCTCGTCCTTCCATTTGTCAAAACCGCCGTCGAGCACCAGTGCATCGACGCCGAGCGAGCGCAGCATCCACCAGAACCGTGTCGACCACATCATCGTGCCGATGCTGTAAAGCACGATGGTCTTGGATGCGTCGGCGCCATGGCGGCCGAAGGCGGCCTCTAGCTGGGGCACGCCAGCCATCATGAAGAGCGGCCCTGCGGAGGTGTCGGAGAACTCGCCTTGCAGGTCGAGGAAATCGGCGCCGGGGATGTGGCCGGCCGCGAAGGTCTTGTCGCCGGGGACTGCCCGATAGGGCACGTCGCTGCCCGGCGGCACCGGTTCGTTATAGGTCGTGCAGTCGTAGAGGCGTAAGGCGGGATCGTCGAGGATGGCGGCGAGTTGTTCGGTGGAGACGAGGGGTGCCGGTTGGGACATTGCTCTCTCCCAATTTGAGCCTACGCTTCCTGGCACTCTGTCATTGCCCGCGAAGGCGGGCAATCCAGTATTCCAGAGGCGGCGGTGATCGAACCGAGAAGCCGCGGCGTACTGGATGCCCCGCCTCCGCGGGGCATGACAGCCGAGCGAGAAGCGGGACCGCGCCCGCTACTGCTTCAGCGTCTCCAGAAACCGCACCGGCTCGCCTTGCGATGGCGTCACCAGTTCACCCTGCCACATCACGCGGCGGCCGCGGATGAAGGTGCCGACGGGCCAGCCGGTGACGCGAACGCCGTCGTAAGGGGTCCAGCCGGCCTTGGACGCCACCCATTTGTTGGTGATGGTTTCGCTGCGCTTCAAGTCGACGATGGTGAAGTCGGCGTCGTAGCCGGCGGCGATGCGGCCCTTGCAGGCCATGTTGTAGAGACGCGCGGGGCCGGCGCTGGTGAGATCGACAAACCGCGCCAGCGACAGGCGGCCGGCATTGACGTGGTCGAGCATCAGCGGCACCAGCGTCTGCACACCGGTCATGCCGGAGGGCGAGGCCGGATAGGTCTTCTGCTTTTCTTCCAGCGTATGCGGGGCATGATCGGAGCCGAGCACGTCGATGATGCCCTGCTCGATGCCGCGCCAGATGCCGGCGCGGTGATCGGCCCCGCGCACCGGCGGGTTCATCTGCGCCAGCGTGCCGAGCCGCTCGTAGCATTCGGGCGCGACCAGCGTGAGATGATGCGGCGTCGCCTCGCAGGATGCGACATCCTTGTGGTCACGCAGGAACTCGATTTCTTCCTTGGTCGAGATGTGCAGCACGTGGATGCGCTTGCCCGTCTCATGCGCGAGCTTGACCAGGCGCTGCGTCGCCATCAGCGCCGCGGTCTCGTCGCGCCAGACCGGATGCGAGCGCGGATCGCCCTCGATGCGCAGCGGCTTGCGCTCGTTGAGGCGGTATTCGTCCTCGGCGTGGAAGGCGGCGCGGCGGCGGATCACCTGGAAGATGCGGCGCAGGCTCTCGTCGTCCTCCACCAGCAGCGCGCCGGTCGAGGAGCCGATGAACACCTTGACGCCGGCGCAGCCCGGCGCGCGCTCCAGCACGGGCAGGTCCTGCACGTTCTCGCGGGTGCCGCCGATGAAGAAGGCGAAGTCGCAATGCATGCGGTGATGGGCGCGCTTCACCTTGTCGGCAAAGGCGGCCTCCGTCACGGTGAGCGGCGATGTGTTCGGCATCTCGAACACGGCGGTGACGCCGCCCATCACGGCGCTGCGCGAGCCGGTCTCGAGGTCTTCCTTCTGCTCCAGTCCCGGCTCGCGAAAATGCACCTGCGTGTCCATCACGCCGGGTAGGATGTGGAGGCCCTTGCAGTCGATCACTTCGGCGGCGGAGGCTTGCGACAGCGCGCAGATCTCGGCGATGCGGCCGCCCGCAATGCCGATGTCCCGCAGCCCCTCGCCGTCCTGGTTGACGACGGTGCCGCCCCTGAGGATCACATCGAAACGCTGGGTCATGGCTGAAGGCCCCTCTCATCCCCAAGCGCAGGGCTCGAGGTCTTGTCGTTTATGCGCTGCGGGCTTACGTTCCGGAGCAACATGTCGCAAGAGATTTTCGCATGAAATCAGCGTTTCTTCCCGACCGGGGCGTGGTCAAGGTCGCGGGCGAGGATGCGCGCAACTTCCTCAACGGCCTCGTCACGACCGACCTCGACAGGCTCAAGCCGGGCCTGGGGCGATTCGGGGCGCTGCTGACGCCGCAGGGCAAGATCATCGTCGATTTCCTGATCACGGAGGCGCCGGCCGGCCACGGCGGCGGGTTCCTGATCGATTGCCCCAAGGCGCTGGCCGATGGCCTCGCCACGAAGCTGAAATTCTACAAGCTGCGCGCCAAGGTCACGGTGGAAAACCTCTCCGGCGATCTCGGCGTGCTCGCCGCCTGGGGCGGTGCGCTCGCGGCCCAGCCGGACCTTGCCTTCGCCGATCCGCGCCATGACGAGCTCGGCTACCGCATTCTGATCCCCGAGGATCTCAAGCAGAAGCTGTCCGACCTCATCGGCGCCGAGCTGGTCGATGCGGCCGCCTATGAGGCCCATCGCATCGCGCTCGGCGTGCCGCGCGGCGGGCTCGACTTCATGTACAGCGATGCGTTCCCGCACGAGACCAATATGGACCGCCTTGCCGGCGTCGATTTCGACAAGGGTTGCTATGTCGGCCAGGAGGTCGTCTCGCGCATGCAGCATCGCGGCACCGCGCGCACCCGCAGCGTCAAGGTGTTGCTCGATGACATCTCGCCGGAAGTCGGCGTCAGCGTGTTGGCCGGCGACAAGCCGGTCGGCACCATGGGCTCGTCGGCGCGAGGCAAAGGCATCGCGCTGGTGCGCATCGACCGCGTCGCCGACGCGCTCGATGCCGGCCAGCCGCTCACCGCCGGCGGCCTTGCCTTGACGCTCGCCGAGCCTGAAGTCGTGCGCATTCCAGCCAAGCAGCCCACCGCATGAGCCGCGCCCCTCGCCTGCATCCCGACGGCCTGACCCGCTGCCCCTGGCCGGGTGAAGATCCGCTCTATGTCGCCTATCACGACACCGAATGGGGCGTGCCTGAGTATGACGACCGCGCGCTCTACGAGAAGCTGATCCTCGATGGCTTTCAGGCCGGCCTGTCCTGGATCACGATCCTGCGCAAGCGCGACAATTTCCGCAAAGCCTTCGACGATTTCCAGCCGGAGAAGATCGCGCGCTACAATGCCAAGAAGGTGCACGCGCTGATGAACGATGCCGGCATCGTGCGCAACCGCGCCAAGATCGACGGCGCGATCCTGAGCGCGAAGTCCTATCTGGATATCATGGAGAAGGGGCCGGGCTTCTCGAAGCTGCTGTGGGACTTCATGGACGGAAGGCCGAAGGTCAACAACTTCAAGACCACGGCGAGCGTGCCGGCCTCGACGCCGCTGTCGGTGCAGATCTCCAAGGAGCTGTCCTCGCGCGGCTTCAAGTTCGTCGGCCCGACCATCGTCTATGCCTTCATGCAGGCGACCGGCATGGTCAACGACCATCTCGTCGACTGCCATTGTCACGCAAGCTGCGGCAAGACGCAGCGCAAGCCGCGCCTCAAGGTCAAATGACGGCGAAGAAGTCGGCACGCGGCGCGGAGTCCCGCGCCTGGCAGCGCATGCTGTCGGGCCGGCGGCTCGATCTGCTCGATCCCTCGCCGCTCGACGTCGAGATCGCCGACATCGCCCATGGGCTGGCGCGCGTGGCGCGCTGGAACGGACAGACCATCGGCGCGCACATCTTCTCGGTCGCGCAGCATACGCTGCTGGTGGAGACCGTGATGCGGCACGAAACGCCGCGCGTCGACCAGCGCGTGCGGCTCGCAGCGCTGCTGCACGACGCGCCCGAATACGTGATCGGCGACATGATCTCGCCGTTCAAGGCCGTGCTCGACGGCCACTACAAGGCGGTCGAGAAGCGCCTGCTCGGCGCCATCCACATCCGCTTCGGCCTGCCGCCGGTGCTGCCCGACGAGATCACGCTGGCCATCAAGGCCGCCGATCGCGGCGCAGCTTACCTCGAGGCGACCGAGCTTGCCGGCTTCAGCGATACCGAGGCGAGGCGCCTGTTCGGCAAGAATCCCGGCCTGCCCGACAGCGTCCGGCGCGACTATCTCACGCCCTGGACGGCGGCGCGGGCCGAGAAGCAGTTCCTGGAGCGGTTTGGCGCGGTGTTTGCGTAGCATCATCCCTTCGTAGGGTGGGCAAAGCGAAGCGTGCCCACCAAACAAGCGAGATGAGCGCAGTTGCGAAATGGTGGGCACGGCACGATGCGCCTTTGCCCACCCTACGAGCGCTCGCTATAATCGCGGCAAAAAGGTCCGCCATGATCCACGTCTGTTCCCTTGCCGCGCTCCCCGAAACCGTCCGCCTCACCAAGGCCAGCCATGTGCTGACCGTGATGGCCAATGTCGAGCAGGTGGCGCGTCCGGTGTCGGTGCTGCCGGCCAACCATCTCAAGGTGTCGATGGACGACATCACCGAGGAGATGGACGGCTTTGTCGCCCCATCGGAGACGCATATCGACCAGGTGCTGAACTTCGTGCGCGGCTGGGACCGCAGCGCGCCGCTGGTGGTGCATTGCTACGCCGGCATCAGCCGCTCCACCGCAAGCGCCTTCGCCGCCGTCTGTGCCCTCAATCCGCATCGCGACGAGATCGAGATCGCGAAGAAGATCCGCGCGGCCTCGCCGATCGCATCGCCGAACCGGCGCATCGTCAGCCTCGCCGACCGCGCGCTGGGACGCGAGGGCCGCATGCTGCGCGCGCTCGACGAGATGGGCCCGGGCGCGATGATGGTCGAGGGCCGCCCCTTCGTGATCGAGCTCGAATGACAGCAGCGAAGTCGGCCGCATGAGCGAAACGCTGCTCACGCCGATCGAGATCGGCCTGACCGCCGCGATCGTCGCGATCGAGGACCATGAGCCGCTGATCCTCACCGCGCGCGGCAGCGACGGGCTGGCCGGCCTGCCGTTCGGCCCGTTCGATGCGCTGAGCCATCGCACCTTCGAGATCGGCCTGCGTGCCTGGGTCGAGGAACAGGCGGGCTTGCGGCTCGGCTATGTCGAGCAGCTCTACACGTTCGGCGACCGCGGCCGTCATGCGGAGGCCGGCGACACCGGCGCGCACATGGTGTCGATCGGATATCTCGCACTCACCCGCGCCGTTGACGGCGAACTCGCAGCGACCGGAGCGAGCTTCGAGCCGTGGTATCGCTTTCTCCCCTGGGAGGACTGGCGCGAGGAGCCGCCCGCGATCATCGCCCGCGACATCATCCCGGCGCTGACAAATTGGGCGGAACAGGAGACGCCGGAGACGACGCGCGCATTGCCGCGCAGGGACCGTGTGCGATTCTATTTCGGCCTCGACGGCGCGCCCTGGGACGAGGAGCGCGTGCTCGACCGCTACGAACTGCTCTACGAGGCCGGGCTGATCGAGGAGGCGCGGCGTGACGGCCGCCCTGCGGCATTAGCGCGCAAGTCGCTTCCCGCACTCGGCACATCCATGCGGTTCGATCATCGCCGGATCCTCGCCACCGCGATCGCGCGGCTGCGCGCAAAACTGAAGTATCGTCCTGTGGTGTTTGAACTTTTGCCCGCCGAGTTCACACTCACCGAATTGCAGCATACGGTGGAGGCAATCTCCGGCCGACACCTGCACAAGCAGAATTTCCGCCGCCTGGTCGAAACGGAAGCCCTGGTCGAACCGACCGGCGTGATGTCGACACAGACCGGCGGACGGCCGGCAGCGCTCTACCGCTTCCGCCGCGACGTGCTCCAGGAGCGGCCCGCGCCGGGCTTGCGTATGCGCTCCCGGCGCTAGATACGACATTTGCGCGGTCGGCCCCTGCCCGCCGGTTGCCTGGAGGCTTCATGTTCGACGGCCCGTTTGACCTCTTTGCGCTGATCATTGCGATCATCGCCTTCCTGATCGCGATCAAGGCCTCCAGCCAGGCGGCCGAGCTGCGCCGCCGGCTGAGCTCGCTCGAAGAGATGGTTTACGCGCAACGGCAGGTGCAGCCGCCGCCGCTGATGCCCGCACCGGTGCAGGCTGAAGCACCCGCAACAACTCCGGCCGAGCCACCGCCGCTTGCGCCCGAAGCCGAGGCGCCGCCGCCGCTCGTCACCGAAGAGGCTTCGCCGCCACCGCTCGAAGCGGACACCGGGGCCGATGCACCGCCTCCGCTGCCTGCGCCGGCGCCCGGCTTCGAGGAACAGCTCGGCACGCGCTGGGTGGTGTGGATCGGCGGCCTTGCGCTCGCGCTCGGCGGCTTCTTCATGGTGCGCTATTCGATCGAGGCCGGCCTCGTCGGTCCCGGCGTGCGCGTGTTCCTCGGCGGCCTGTTCGCGCTGGCGCTGCTGGGCGCCGGCGAATGGTCGCGGCGCAAGGAGAGCATCTCCAACATCGCGGCGCTGCCGATCGCCAACATTCCCGCGATCCTCACCGCGGCCGGCACGGCCGTGGCGTTCGCGACCATCTATGCCGCCTACGCGCTCTACGGCTTCCTCGTGCCCGCGACCGCCTTCGTGCTGCTCGGCCTCGTCGCACTCGGTACGCTTGCCGCCGCACTGCTGCACGGGCCCGCGCTTGCGGGCCTCGGCGTGGTCGGCGCGTTCGTGACCCCGCTCCTCGTCTCCAGCGGCAAGCCGGACTATTGGGCGCTCTACATCTATCTTGCGATCGTCACCGCCGCGAGCTTCGGCCTTGCCCGCATCCGGCTGTGGCGCTGGCTTGCGGTGACCACGATCGCCTTCGCCGTGCTCTGGATCTTCCCGGGTCTGGACACCAGTGACGTGCAGGTCGCACCGCACGCCTTCCATGCCATCGCGGGCTTCGTGCTTGCAGCGCTGCTCGTCGTCTGCGGCTTCATGTTCGGTCCGACCATCGAGGACGGCGAGATCGAGCCGGTGTCGTCAAGCTCGCTCGGCGCCTATCTGTTCGGTGCCATGCTGATCGTGCTGTCGAGCGCGCATGCGGATCTGGCGCTGATCGCGTTCACGCTTCTGGTCGGTGCGACGCTGTTCGTCGCCTGGCGCGCGCCGGCGGCGACCGGCGCGCTCGGTGCGGCTGCTGCAACCGTCTTCATCGTCTTCGCCGAATGGGCGGTGCGCGCCAATCCGGACATGCTGGTGCTGCCGGGCGGCCCGATCTCCGGCATCGGACCGGCCGCGACCGACAGCTCCGTGACGCTGCATCTGGTGATGGCCGCGATCTTTGCCGCCGGCTTCGGCGTCGCCGGCTTCCTCGCCCAGGGCCGTTCCAGTTCGGTGATCATTCCGGTGGTGTGGTCGGCGGCGGGTGTCGCCACGCCAATTGCGATCCTCGTTGCGCTCTATGCGCGCATTGCCCATCTCGATCGCTCGATCCCGTTCGCGATCCTCGCGGTGCTGCTTGCCGCGGCCTTTGGCGCCGCCACCGAAGCCCTCGCGCGCCGTGAAGATCGACCGGGGGGTGCGACCTCCACTGCGCTGTTCGCGACCGGCACGCTCGGCGCGCTGGCGCTGGCGCTGACCTTCGCGCTGGAGAAGGGCTGGCTCACGATTGCACTGGCGCTGATGTCGCTCGGCACCGCCTGGATCTCGCTGCAGCGCCCGATCCCGGTCCTGCGCCGGCTCGCGGCCATTTTCGCCGCGATCGTCGCCGCGCGCATCGTCTATGATCCGCGCATTGTCGGCGATGCCGTCGGCACGACGCCTATCTTCAATTGGCTGTTGTGGGGCTACGGCCTGCCTGCGGCGTCGTTCTGGGCGGCGAGCATCTTCCTGCGCCGCCGCGGCGACGATGCGCCGCTGCGCATGGTGGAAGCCGCCGCGATCCTGTTCACTGCGCTGCTTGCCTTCATGGAGATCCGGCACTTTGCGACTGGAGGCCAGATGACGTCTGCGCCGTCGCTGCTCGAATGCGCGCTGCAAGTCTGCATCGCGTTCGCCATGGCGATCGGGCTGGAACGCTTGCGGCTGCGCAGCCGCAGCGTCGTGCACAATGTCGGCGCGGTCGTTCTGACGGCGATCGGCGGGCTCATCAGCGTGTTCGGCCTGCTGATCCTGGAGAACCCGCTGCTGTGGCGTATCGACGTCGGCGGCGCCGTATTCAACCTGCTGCTGCTCGGCTATGCGCTGCCGGCGGTGCTGATGCTGTTGCTGTCCTATGCGGTGGTCGGCGAGCGTGGCAAAGCCTATGCCAACACCATCGCGGGCGGCGCGCTCGTGTTCGCGCTCGCCTATGTCACGCTGGAGATCCGCCGCTTCTATCACGGCCCGATCCTGTCCAGCGGCGAGACGACGGGGGCCGAGCAATATAGCTACTCGATCGGCTGGCTCGCCTTCGGCGTGGTGCTGCTCGGCGTCGGCATCCTGGTCAACTCGGAGCGCGCGCGACTTGCGTCCGCCGCCGTCATCGCGCTGACGATCCTGAAGGCCTTCGTCATCGACATGTCGACGCTGACAGGCGTCTACCGCGCGCTGTCGTTCATGTGCCTCGGCGTCGTGCTGGTCGCGATCGGATGGCTCTACCAGCGCATCCTGTTCCGGCGGCAGGCCCCGCCGCCGGCTCCACAGACGGGAAGTTGAAGATCAGGCCGCGCGGACCGAATCCAGGAACTGCGCGACCTCGACCTTGAGGCGCGTGCTGTCGGTCGCCAGCGATTTCGCCGCCGACAGCACCTCGGACGAAGCCTCGCCGGTCTCGATCGCACCGCGCTGCACGTCGGTGATGTTCGCCGAGACCTCCTGCGTGCCGACCGAGGCCTGCTGGACGTTGCGCGAGATCTCCTGCGTGGCCGCGCCCTGCTCCTCGACGGCGGCGGCAATCGCCGCGGACACTTCGGACAGCCGCTCGATGGTGCCGCCGATCTCCTGGATGGCGCTGACGGATTCCTGCGTTGCAGCCTGGATGCCCGAAACCTGCGCCCCGATCTCGCCGGTCGCCTTCGCGGTCTGCTCGGCCAACGCCTTGACCTCGGAAGCGACGACCGCAAAGCCGCGGCCGGCTTCGCCCGCGCGCGCCGCCTCGATGGTCGCGTTCAGCGCCAGCAAATTGGTCTGGCCGGCGATCGTGTTGATGAGCTCGACGACGTCGCCGATGCGGGAGGCGGCCTGCGACAGCGCGTTGACGCGCTCGTTGGTCCGCGCCGCCTGCTCGACGGCTTCCGCGGCCATCCGCGCCGAATCCTGCACGCGGCGGCTGATCTCGGTGATGGAGGACGACAGCTCCTCGGAGGCCGAGGCCACGGCCTGGACGTTGGTGGAGGCTTCCTCGGAGGCTGCCGCGACGACGGTCGCGAGCTCCTGCCCGCGCCGCGCGGTGCTGGTCAGCGTCGATGCCGACGCCTCGAGCTCGGTCGAGGCCGAGGAGACGGTGCCGACGACTTCGCCGATCATGGCTTCGAACTTGCGGGTAATGGCATCGACACGGCGGCCGCGCTCGATCTTGGCTTCGGCGTCGGCCGCAGCAGCCTCGTCGGCGGCCTTCTTGGCGATCAGCGCTTCCTTGAAGATCTGGAGCGCATCCGCCATCGAGCCGATCTCGGTCTTCTCGCCGCGATGCGGCACCTCGGCCGAAAGGTCGCCCTCGCCGAGCGACTGCATCGGCTTGATGATCGAGGCAATTCCACGCGAGACGTCGCGCACGAGATAATAGGCGGCGGCGATCGCGATCACGACCGAAAGGACGATGATGCCGACCAGCACCCGGAAGATCGTGGCGTAGCTGTCGGCCGCCTGCTTGGTTTCCAGCTCGGCGCCGCGGTTGTTGAGCTCGATGCCTTTCTGGAGCAGCGGGTCGGCCGCTTGCGCCATCTTCGCGACCTTGGTCTGCAACAGCTCGTTGGCCTCGGTGGGGAAACGGCCGACGCTCTTGCGCGACAGCGCCATCACGTCCTGCACGCCGTTCAGATACTCGGCCCATGCCTTGGCCCACTGCTCGTAGAGCGAACGCTCTTCGGCGGAGGTGATCAGCGGTTCGTAGACCTTGCGGGTCTTCTCGATGCGCTCCTGCAGCGAGGCGAGGCGCTTCTCGGCCGCGTCCTTGCCTTCGGCGGTTTCCTGCATCAGGTGCAGACGGAGCGCGACGCGCAGCTCATTGATGTCGGCGCGAAGCGAACCGAGCGCGCGCACGCTCGGCAGCCAGCTCTCCGCAATCTCGACCGTATGCGCATTGATGTTCTGCATGGTGCCGATCGCAGTCACGCCGACGCCGGCGAGTGACAGCACGAGGACCGACAACACGGCCAGAAGCTTGAAAACGATCGACAACTTCGACATCACGACAAATCCCGATGATACCTAGCAACGCGTGAATCACCTGCGCCGCAATCGTCGCGACGGACGACAGGGCGGAAGTCAGTTCATCAATGCTGGCTGGTTCTTATCCCGTGAGATTGCACCCATAATTGCAAGCAGGCGTTAACAGGAACCTACGTAAAATTACGGGACCGCCCGCCTCGTCGTTATTTTCCCCGCAACCATCTGTTGCGCCCGCACCGATATCCCGTGCTGTGACGCGGTGGATGCATCGCAGCACCCGAACGAGGCCGTCACGCCGCCCGCACCGACTCCAGGAAGCGCGCGACCTCGCCCTTCAGCCGGTTGCTCTCCTGCGACAGCGACTGCGCGGCCGAATGCACCTGCGCCGAGGCGGCTCCGGTCTCGCCGGCGCCGCGCTGGACGTCGCCGATATTCGCCGAGACTTCGGAGGTGCCCTGCGCCGCGTGCTGGATGTTGCGGGAGATCTCCTGCGTCGCGGCGCCCTGCTCCTCCACCGCGGCCGCGATGGTCGACGAGATCTCCGACATCCGCGCGATGGTGTCGCCGATCTCCTTGATCGCGCCGACGGAGTCCTCCGTCGCGGCCTGGATCGCACCGATGTGCTGGCCGATCTCGCCCGTGGCTTTCGCGGTCTGCTCGGCGAGCGCCTTCACTTCGGTTGCGACCACCGCGAAGCCCTTGCCGGCTTCGCCCGCCCGCGCCGCCTCGATCGTCGCGTTCAGCGCCAGCAGGTTGGTCTGGGCGGCGATGGTGTTGATCAGCTCGACCACGTCGCCGATGCGGGAGGCGGCCTTCGTCAACTCGCCGACGCGCGCATTGGTGCGCTGGGCCTGCCCGACCGCCACGTCGGCGACGCGCGCCGATTCCTGCACCTGGCGGCTGATCTCGGAGATCGAGGAGGTCATCTCCTCGCTCGCGGAGGACACCGACTGCACGTTGGCGGACGCCTCCTCGGAGGCCGCCGCCACGGCGCTGGCAAGCCCGTTGCCGCGCTCCGCGGCCCGCGTCAGCGTGTTGGAGGACGCCTCGAGCTCGGTTGCCGCCGACGACACGGTCTCGATGATCTCGCCGACTGCGCCTTCGAACCTGTCGGCGAGCCGCTGCATGTCGGCCTTGCGCTGTTCGCGCCCGCGCGCGTCCGTTTCGGCCTGTTCGGCGCGCAGCCGCTCGGCCTCCGTCATGTTGGTCCTGAACACCTCGACCGCACCGGCCATCTCGCCGATTTCGTCCCTGCGGCCGACGCCGGGAACGGAAATCGAGAGCTCGCCGCGCGCAAGCCTGGTCATCGCACCGACCATGGCACCGAGTGCCTTCGAGATCGAGCGTCCCAGCAGGAAGCCGACCACGGCGAGCACGACGACGGTGATGCCGAAGGCGACGGCCATCCACAAGCGCACGGCCTCGCGGGTCGCCGCCTCGGCCGCGTCAGCCTGCCTGTACATGGCATCGACGGCGGTCCGCACCTCGACCATCACAGGGTCGATTTCGCGGAAGGTCTTCATCATGGCGGCGTCGAGAGCCGCACTTTGTTGTGCGGTCTCGGCCCAGGCAGCGAACTCGGACTGGTATTTCTGGAGCTTGGCCGTGATGTCGTTCATCGCCGCCGCAGGGATTGCGACGACCTCTATCGCCTTGGAGAATTCAACCGCGGCCTTCTTCACCTCGGCAATGTATTTGGGGTCGCGCCGTAGCATGAAATCCTTCTCGTGCCGGCGCATCATCAGCATCCAGGTCGTCGTCCTGGGATCGTCGATCTCCTTCAGCTTGGCCTCGATGTCGTGCACGGCGGCGCGAAGCGAGCCGGACAGGCCAAGCGTCTCGTTCAGGCCGAGCCTGGTCTCGGCAGCCACCAGCGACGCGAAATCCGACGCGTAACGCTTGAAGCCGTCCTGGGCCTGCTTCATCTTGTCGGACAGCGCGCTCATGCCGCCGGCCGCCATCAGCCGCTCCACCTCGTCGAAATCCCGGTTGATCGGCCCAATCAGCTCGGCATGCGCCTTGGCGTAGCTCTCGGTCCGGCGCTGCTGGAAGTTCTTCTCGTTGCGGCGTGCCTCCAGCATCTCGATCGAGAGCTGCTTGTTCAGGTCGGCGATGGCACGTGCGCGGTTGGCAATATCGCGGGATGCGTCCTGCGAGAGGCTGCCGATCTCGTAGATCGCGCCGAAGGCGACCAGACCCAACAGTCCGAACAGTCCGATCGCCATGACCTTATGGGTGAGGCGAATGGAAGGGCCACTCATGGAATGTGCTCCGAGACGATTGATACGCAATACAGGGAGGGCGACAGGGCGTGCGGAATATTGCGGAGATCATGCCTGCGTCGCTTTTCCGGAAGGTTAACCGTGGAACTCTTCTGATCGCGCATCCAGCCGCGAACGCATGCGAACCACCGCGCGTCCTCGCGCGGCGGTTGCAGCCGTCGGGTGACCGGTGAGGACGGGCGCCCTCAGGCGGCGCGCACCGTGGTGAGGAATTTGCCGACCTCGAGCTTCAGGCGATTGCTGTCGCCGGACAGCGACTGTGCCGCCGAGAGCACCTGCGCGGACGCCGAGCCGGTCTCGCTCGCACCGCGCTGCACGTCGGTGATGTTGGACGACACCTGATGGGTGCCCTCCGCCGCCTGCTGCACGTTGCGGGAGATCTCTTGCGTCGCTGCGCCCTGCTCCTCGACTGCGGCCGCGATCGCCGAGGAGATCTCCGACAACCGTTCGATGGTGTCGCTGATGTCCTTGATGGCCCCAACCGATTGCTGGGTAGCGGACTGGATGCCGGAAATCTGCTGGCCGATCTCTCCGGTCGCTTTGGCGGTCTGCTCGGCAAGCGCCTTCACTTCGGAAGCGACGACGGCGAAGCCACGGCCGGCTTCACCTGCACGCGCAGCCTCGATCGTGGCATTGAGCGCCAGAAGGTTGGTCTGGCCGGCGATCGTGTTGATCAGCTCGACGACATCGCCGATCCGCGTTGCCGCCTTCGACAGTTCGCTGACACGCTCGGTCGTGGTGCGGGCCTGGCCGACCGCCTCGCTGGCGACGCGCGCCGATTCCTGCACCTGGCGGCTGATCTCGGTGATCGAGGATGACAGCTCCTCGGTCGCTGAGGCCACCGACTGCACGTTGGTGGAGGCTTCCTCAGAGGCTGAAGCGACCACGGTCGCGAGCTGCTGCGCATGCTCGGCGGTCGAGGTCAGCGTCGTGGCGGAAGCCTCGAGCTCGGTCGAGGCCGAGCTGACGGTCTCGATCACCTCGCCGACGGCGCTTTCGAACTGATCGGCAAGGCGGAGCATGTCCTGGCGGCGCTGCGCCGCGCTGCGCTGCTCAATCTCCTTCTGCTCGGCTTCCATGCGGATCTTGGCAAGGCCGTTCTCCCGGAAGACTTCCGCGGTCTTGGCGACTTCGCCGACCTCGTCCTTGCGATCGAGGCCGGCGATATCGACCTGATAGCGGCCGGCGGCAAGCTCCTGGAGCACACCGACGATCATGCGGATCGGCCGCGCAATGCCGTACTGACCGATGATGAAGCCCAACGCGCCGCCGATGACGACACCGAGGCCTGCGAGGATGATCAAGAAGCGTGACGTCGATTCATACTGCTCGCGCGCTTCCTTGCTCTTCTCCTCGACGCGCGCATTCAGCCGATCGGCGAGTTCGCGAATCTTGCCTTGAAGGTTCTCCGCAGCGGCCCTGCTCTTCATCGCGGTGTCGCGCAGCTTGTCAGCGCTGTCACTGAGCTTCGCTGACTTCTCGGCATCGACGGCCGCAAGCGTCGTGTCCATCTGGCTCTTGTAGGCCGAGAACGCCTCGCGCACGCCCGGGAGCAGCGTCTTGGCCTTCTCGTCCGGGGTCTGGCTGACCTCGTCGAAACGTTCCTGATACTGCTTGAGCTGGGCGTTGATGACATCACGCGCGGCCAGGCGATTGTCGTCACGCGGATCGAGCGCACTGCGGAACTCAGCGCGGTTCAGCGCGATGACGTTCTGGTTGGCGCGCGCGGCGAGCAGGGCCCGCTTGGCCGCGGTCGACATCACGCCGGCCTTTTCGCTGAGATCGCTGAGGGCGGAGACGCCAAGCCAGGCGATCGCAGCACCGATCCCGCACAGCAGGACGACGATCCCGAGGATCTTGCTCAGGATGCGGAAGCGGCCGAGAAAATGCATGACTGGAACCCTTCATGGACGTTGCCGCTCAAGCGGCTGAATTCCCATGAACTTCGTCCAAAACCATTCCGCATCCCTTAACCACGTTTGCCGTAGAAACACGGAGTTTTCATCGTGATCGACGCCGCTCATGCGTTCCGAGAGTTGCGCAGGGAGCAAGGCTCTCCCTGCGGTTTTGGTCAGGCAGCGCGCACGGTGTCGAGGAACTTGCCGACCTCGAGCTTCAGACGATTACTGTCACCGGACAACATCTGCGCAGCGGACAGCACTTGCGAGGACGCCGAACCGGTCTCACTCGCACCGCGCTGCACGTCGGTGATGTTGGACGACACTTGATGTGTGCCGTGCGCCGCCTGCTGCACGTTGCGGGAGATTTCCTGCGTCGCGGCGCCCTGCTCTTCGACGGCAGCCGCGATGGTCGAGGAGATCTCCGACAGCTTCTCGATGGTGTCGCTGATGTCCTTGATGGCGCCGACCGAATACTCCGTCGCGGTCTGGATACTGGCGATCTGCTGGCCGATCTCGCCCGTCGCCTTCGCGGTCTGCTCGGCGAGGGCCTTGACCTCGGAGGCCACCACGGCGAAGCCGCGGCCGGCCTCACCGGCGCGTGCCGCCTCGATCGTGGCGTTGAGTGCCAGGAGGTTGGTCTGACCCGCGATGGTGTTGATCAGCTCGACCACGTTGCCGATCCGCGTCGCGGCCTGGGACAGTTCGCTGACACGCTCGGTCGTGGTGCGAGCCTGGCCGACGGCCTCGCTTGCCACACGCGCGGATTCCTGCACCTGCCGGCTGATCTCCGTGATCGAGGACGACAATTCCTCGGTCGCCGATGCCACCGACTGCACGTTGGTTGAGGCTTCCTCCGAGGCTGCTGCAACCACGGTCGTGAGCTGTTGCGTGCGCTCGGCGGTCGATGTCAGGGTCGTGGCGGACGCCTCGAGCTCGGTCGAGGCTGACGACACCGTGCCGACGATCTCGCCGACGGCACCTTCGAAGCTGTCGGCGAGCCTGTGCATCTCGGCCTTGCGCTGTTCGGCCGCGATCTGATCCTGCCGCATCTTGGCCTCCGCTTCCTCGCGCGCCTTCTGCTCGGACACGACCTTGAATTTCTCGACGGCACCGGCGACCTCGCCGACTTCGTCCTTGCGGCCGAGGCCTGGCAACACCACGGAAAAGTCACCGCCGGCGAGCTTCTCCATCGCTGCCGTGAGTGCGCGCATCGGCCGCGCGATGCTGAAGACGGAGAAGATGCACGCGCCGATCAGGACCAGCGCGACCAGGATGCCGGTGACGAATGACGTCCGGGCAACCGACGCCGCCTCGGCTTCCGCCTCCGCGCGCGCCTCGACGCTCTTCTGCTTGGCGAAGTCGATGATCTGATTGGTCAGCTCGGAAATCTCTTCGTTGATCGGCGCCAGCGTCCCCTTGCGGATGCGGTCCACCTCGGCCACGAGTTTTGCCAGCTGCGCCGCCGCTTCGCCGTCCTTCTTCCCGTCGAGTGCAAGCTCCTGCTTGCGAATGTCTTCGATCTGTTGCTCGCCCTTGCTGAAATTGCCGATCAGCGTGGTCAGGCGATCGATCCGCTTGTGGTTTTCGGGCGAATGCGACAGTCGCGCCATTTCGCCCGAGAATTTCAGGGCCGCCGTCTGCCGGTCATTGAAATAGGTGACGGCCTTCTGCACCTCGGCCGGCGAGCTGGACGTCAGGATGTCACGAATGCCGATCTGCATGCCGCGCACCGAGGCCTTCGCCTCCGCTGCGTTCTGCGCGATCGTCTGCTGTTGCGATGCCGCAGTGCCAAGCTTCTGAGCTTCGGTGCTGCCGCTCATCTGGAGGAAGATCATCAGCGCGACGAGCCCGATGGTCAGCGCGGAGGTGATGGCGAGCTTGGTGCCGATTCGCAGGTTCTGAATGAACGACATTGAACGATTTCCCGGGATACGCATTGCCGCGACGAAGCGCTTGAACATCCCAGGAAAGCTAACCGGCAGGTTACTCATTAACGTTAAGCGGGCCCCCCGCGTCTTAGGTAGAAGTACTGAAAACGCGACTTAAATCCGTGGACTTCCACACGTTTCACGCGCAGCGAAATGAAGCCTCGCGGATTTGCATGCTTCGCGTTCGTTAACGCCGACGCCATCATTTGCGGATGGTGTCACCTCACCGCCTCCCCGACGAGGCTGATGCGAAACACCGGCTTCTTGTTCTCGTCGAGCAGCTCCATGCACCACTCGGCGTTCGGCTTCAGGCCGCGCGAGATGCCACCGAGCAGATTGGCGCAGACCTCGGTCATCTCGGTCCACGCGGCTGCGCGATTCTCGAACTCGTACGGCTGATCGGCGGCGCCGGAATAGCGACCGGTACTGATGCGAAAGAAGTACAGCGACATCGTTGAACCCTTGTCTAGGGCCGCACCCCCCGGCCGTACGCAAACTGGGGCGCTAGTCGCTACCAACGCATGAAAGCCGCCGACCGTATGACTACGGCGCGGCGGCTTCGTGTTCGATGGTCGTCTTCAACGAGAAAGTGCGCGGATGGCCCCGCGCAGCCGCTCACTGGGTCGAGCGGCGCAGCTCCAGCGGACCCTCGTTCCTGGCGGGCTCGGACTTTGCTTCCGACTTCACCGGCTCGAGCCGGCCGCTCTCGACACGCGGGGTCTCGACGCGCGCGGCGACTTCGGTGTTCGAGGTGGCGACCGATCCGGTGTGCTCGGAGGAGCGCAGCGAACGCGGACGCGCGACAGCACGCGCCATCAGCATCTGGTTGCCGCCCTGATGGTGGAAGTCGCAATAGGCGAAGCCCATGCCCGACACCGAGCCGCGGAAGCTGCGGTCGTCGGTCTTCTCCAGGTTGAAGCAGGGCTCGAACGGAATGCCCTTGATCGAGGCGCAGACGTTCTGGCCGCGGATCTGGAGCGTGTTGCCGGGCAGGCGGAGATGCTTGACCGGGCCTGCACCCGAGAACTGCACGGCCCCGGCGGCGCCGAGGTCGTCCAGGATGCGGCCTGCACCGCGGGTGCCGTCGAAACAGGTGAAAGCGAACACCTTGCCGGCGACGAAGCGGCGCGCCTCGTCGGCATTCATGCTTCCAGCAATGGCCGGCGCAAACGTCGCTGCCGCCGTGACAGCCCCCAACACAATACGCGCAAGCATGCTCAACTCCGAACCGACCCCAGCGCGGGCGATGCCTTATCTCTTTACCCGCTGCTTACCATACTAACCATGGCGACATTGAAGCAGCTTGGTTGGTAAAGTCTGAACGCCGTTAGACAATTTTTACCACGATCCGGCCGCGGACCTGGCCGGAGAGGATTTTCACGCCCCATTCGGAAACCTCGGCGAGCGGGATTTCGTGAGTAATTTCAGATAGTTTCGACCGGTCCAGATCGGTCGCCAGACGCTGCCAGGCTGCCTTCCTGGGCTCGATCGGGCACATCACGGAATCGATGCCGAGAAGGCACACCCCGCGCAAAATGAAAGGCGCGACAGAGGACGGCAGGTCCATGCCGGCGGCAAGGCCGCAGGCCGCGATCGCGCCGCCGTACTTCGTCATCGACAGGAGGTTGGCGAGCGTGGTCGAGCCGACGCTGTCGACGCCACCCGCCCAGCGCTCCTTGGCGAGGGGCTTGCCCGGCGCCGACAATTCGTTGCGATCGATGATCTCGGCAGCGCCGAGATGCCTGAGGTAGTCGGCCTCCGAGGTGCGGCCGGTCGAGGCGATGACGTGATAGCCGAGCTTGGACAGCACGGCGGTCGCGACCGAGCCGACGCCGCCGACCGCGCCCGTCACCACGACGGGGCCGCTCTTCGGCGACAGGCCGTGCTTCTCCAGCGCCAGCACCGAGAGCATTGCGGTGAAACCGGCAGTGCCGATCGCCATGGCGTCGCGCGCCGACAGGCCCTGCGGCAGGGCGACCAGCCACTCACCCTTCACCCGTGCCTTCTCGGCATAGGCGCCGAGATGGGTCTCGCCCATGCCCCAGCCGGTGCAGACGACCTTGTCGCCCGCCTTCCATTGCGGATGCGAGGACTGCTCGACCGTACCGGCGAAGTCGATGCCGGCGATCATCGGGAAGCGGCGCACCACCGGTGCCTTGCCGGTGAGCGCAAGGCCGTCCTTGTAGTTCAGCGTCGACCATTCGACGCGGACGGTGACGTCGCCCTCCATCAGCTCGGCTTCGTCGAATTGCGTAAGCTGCGCGGTGGTGCCCTTGTCCGCCTTGTCGATCCGGATCGCCTTGAATGTGGCCACGGCTGAACTCCCTGACTTGTTTCAGGGGATGTTTAGCCGATCAGGCAGGCTGCGCAACTGGCGCTCCAATTCCGAAGTTCGCAAACCGTATCGGCACCACCGGTGCGAACTTCGGAATTAAGAGGAGCGCCAGCAAATATATGATCCTAGTGCCGGTTATCGATTTGAAGTTCCTGAACGAATCCGCGGCTTGCTCTGGAGGAACTTCAAATCGCCGGCACTAGCCGCTCGACGGGTTTCTCCACGATCGGAAGATTGATCAGCGCCGAGAGCACGCCGAACAGAATCGAGAGCCACCAGATCGGCGTGTAGGAACCGAACCGCTCGAACACGACGCCGCCGAGCCAGACGCCGAGGAAGCCGCCGACCTGATGGCTGACGAAGGCGAAGCCATAGAGCGTCGCAAGCCAGCGCGTGCCGAACATCAGCGCCACCAGCGCCGAGGTCGGCGGCACCGTCGACAGCCAGGTCAGGCCGGAGACCGCACCGAACGCGATCGCCGAGAACGGCGTGATCGGGAACGAGATGAAGGCCAGCGTCGCAAGCGCGCGGGTGAAGTAGATGGTCGAGAGGATGTAGCGCTTGGGCAGCGAGTTCTGGAGATAACCGACGCTGAGCGAGCCGATGATGTTGAAAAGGCCGATCGCCGCGATCACCCAGCCGCCGGTTTGCGTCGAGATGCCGCGATCGACAAGGAACGCCGGCAGATGCACCGTGATGAAGGCGAGCTGGAAGCCGCAGGTGAAGAAGCCGAGCACCAGCAGCACATAGGAGCGATGGCCAAAGGCTTCCGCGAGCGCCTTCATGAAGGTCTGCTCGTCCGCCGGCGCCGCGTTAGCCGTGCTTGCGACCGGCGGCGTCGAGAGCGCCAGCGACAGCGGAATGATCAGCAGCATCAGGAAGCCGAACACGCTGAGCGCCTGCTGCCAGCCGAAATTGTCGATCAGCGCGACGCCGATCGGCGCGAACAGGAACTGTCCGAACGAGCCCGCCGCCGTGCCGGCACCGAGCGCAAGCCCGCGCTTCTCGGCCGGCAACAGCTTGCTGAACGCCGACAGCACCAGGTTGAACGAGCAGCCGGCGAGACCAAAGCCGACCATCACGCCCGCCCCTAAGTTCAGCGACAGCGGCGTCGAGGAGTAGCGCATCAGGAGCAGGCCGCCGGCATAGAGCAGCGCGCCGACGCACATCACCCGGAACAGGCCGAAGCGATCGGCGACTGCGCCCGCGATCGGCTGGCCCAATCCCCACAGCAAGTTCTGGAAGGCAATTGCCAAGCCGAACACGTCGCGGCCCCAGGCGTACTCATGGCTCATCGGCTGCACGAAGAAGCCGAGCGCCGAGCGCGGGCCGAAGCCAAGCATGCCGATGGCGCAGCCGCAGAGGATGATGACGGCCGGCGTGCGCCAGGTGGAGGAACGCGAGACCGGACCGAGCTCGCCCGCTTGTGTGGACATGGTGTTCCTCATCTTCTCGTTGGCGGATCCGAAATGGGCAGCCACAGGCCAGCTTCGTTTAATGCAAATGCATGAACATCCCAAGTCAAAAATGGTTGCGTTCCACGAAGGGCTCCCGCGGGAGCACTGCGTTTCAACAAGACCTTCCGGCGCAGTGGAGTGCGACTTGACGGGAATGTGTGCGAGGAGACCTAGCAACTCCCGGCCATGCGTGATATCTTTGATCTACTCAGATTGAGCATATCTGAGCGCTGGCGACATGCGACCCGGCCTCTCGGCCGGATTTCTCAGGCTCTATATATACTCAATTTGAGTATAACAACCTTGCACGGGAGGCTTCGATGCCGATCACTGGACTTTACGGCCCTGACGACTTTACCAACCAGCCCCAGGGCCAAGCCGCCAACCCGGTCACGACCTCCCCGCGCACCGCGCCGGCGCGAACGGGATCCCCACTGCCGATGCCCTCGCTGCAATGGACCGATGAGGTCGAGCGCGCCACCGCGCCTCTCTATGAGCGCGTGAAGCACGTGATCCCGCCGATCGAGTGGCCGGTGATGGCGCCGACGATCAAGGCGATCAACGAACTGAAGCAGGCGCGCGGCGCGGTGATCCTCGCGCACAATTACCAGGCCCCGGAGATCTTCCACTGCGTCGCCGACATCGGCGGCGATTCGCTCCAGCTCGCCGTCGAAGCCACCAAGGTGAAGGCCGGGATCATCGTCCAGTGCGGCGTGCACTTCATGGCGGAGACCTCGAAACTGCTCAACCCGGACAAGACGGTGCTGATCCCGGACTCGCGCGCCGGCTGCTCGCTTGCCGCCAGCATCACGGGCGCAGACGTTCGCCTGCTCCGCGAGAAATTTCCCGGCGTTCCGGTCGTCGCCTATGTCAACACGTCGGCGGAGGTGAAGGCCGAGGTGGACATCTGCTGCACCTCGTCGAACGCGGTGCAGGTGGTCGAGAGCCTGGGCGCTCGAAGCGTGATCTTCCTGCCCGACCGCTATCTCGCGACCTACGTGGCCTCGAAGACCGACGTGAAGATCATCGCCTGGAAGGGCGCCTGCGAGGTGCATGAGCGCTTCACCGGCGAGGAGCTGCGCGGGCTTCGCGAGGCCGATCCCTCCGTTCAGATCATCGCCCATCCCGAATGCCCGCCGGACGTTCTGGCGGAGGCCGACTTCACCGGCTCGACCGCGCACATGATCAACTGGGTGCGCGCAAAGCGGCCGCGGCGGCTGGTGATGATCACAGAATGCTCGATGGCCGACAATGTGCGCGCCGAGCTGCCTGACGTGGAGATGCTACGTCCGTGCAATCTCTGCCCGCACATGAAGCGCATCACGCTCGCCAACATTCTGGAGAGCCTGCTGACGCTGCGCGAGGAGATCACGATCGACCCCGCGCTCGCGATGCGCGCGCGACGATCGGTCGAGCGGATGATCGATCTGAAGAATTGAAGAGCAACACGCAGCAACAAACACCGCTGTCGTCCCGGCGAAGGCCGGGACCCATAACCACAGGAAGATGTGGTTGCGAAGAACGACGTCGAACAGCTGCGCGCAACAATTACCGCCGCGGCGTATGGGTCCCAGCCTTCGCCGGGACGACGGTGGAGAACTCGGAGAAAGCTAATGCAAGACAACATCCCCAACCTCACCCGCAACGCCGACGACGTCATCATCGTCGGCGGCGGCCTTGCCGGACTGTTTTGCGCGTTGAAGCTCGCGCCGCGGCCGGTGACGCTGATCTCGGCGGCACCGCTCGGACAGGGTGCATCGTCCGCATGGGCGCAAGGCGGCATCGCCGCAGCGGTGGCCGAGGGCGATACGCCTGAAGCCCATGCCGCGGATACGATTGCCGTCGGCGGCGGTCTCGTCGACGAAGCAGTCGCGCTTGGGATCGCCCGCGAGGCTGCGCCGCGCATCCACGACCTCCTCGCCTATGGCGTGCCGTTCGATCGTGATCTCGAAGGCAGGCTCGCGGTCGGGCGGGAAGCTGCGCATTCGGCGCGCCGCATCGTGCATGTCCGCGGCGACGGCGCGGGCGCAGCGATCATCGCGGCGCTGGGCGAGGCCGTACGCCGGACGCCGTCGATCCGGCTGATCGAAGGCTTCGTCGCCGAAGCACTGTTGACGGAAGACGGCACCGTTGCCGGCCTTCAATTGCGCGCTGCCGGCAATCCGGCCGCCCCGCCGGTCCTGCTCGCCTCGCGCGCGGTGGTGCTCGCGACCGGCGGGCTCGGCCATCTCTATGCCGTCACCACCAATCCGATTGAAGCGAGCGGATCGGGCCTTGCGATCGCCGCGCGCGCCGGCGCCGTGATCGCCGATCCTGAATTCGTGCAATTCCACCCCACCGCCATCATGGTCGGCCGCGATCCGGCGCCGCTTGCGACGGAGGCGCTGCGCGGCGAAGGCGCAACGCTGATCAATGGCCATGGCGAGCGTTTCATGCTGACGCGTCATCCGCTCGCCGAGCTCGCGCCGCGCGACATCGTGGCCCGCGGCGTGTTCGCCGAGATCGCGGCCGGGCGCGGCGCGTTCCTCGACGCGCGGCAGGCGCTGGGCGCGCGCTTCGCCGACAAATTCCCGACCGTGCATGCGAGCTGCATCGCCGCCGGCATCGATCCCGCCACGCAGGCCATCCCGATCGCGCCGGCCGCGCACTACCACATGGGCGGCATCGCCGTGGACGCGCGCGGTCGCAGCTCGATCGACGGGCTCTGGGCCGGCGGCGAAGTGTCCTCCACCGGTGCGCATGGCGCCAACCGCCTCGCCTCCAATTCGCTGCTGGAGGCCGTGGTCTACGCCGCGCGCATCGCCGACGACATCGCCGGCCGCGCGATCCCCGCGCCTGCCCGCCTCCCCGACGCGCTCGTGACGTCGCGTGACAACGCGCCGGATACTGCGGCCGTGAAGCGGCTGCGCGCGATGATGAGCGCGCATGTCGGCGTCATCCGTCACGGTGACGGGCTTGCGGAGGCCGTGCGCAGCTTCGCCGCGCTCGAACGCGACGCAACGAGCAGTGCTGTCCGCAACATGGCGACATCGGCCCTGCTCGTCGCCGCTGCGGCCTGGACGCGGTGCGAGAGCCGCGGCGCGCATTTCCGCATCGACCACCCGGCCGATGTCCCCGCGCTGGCCCGGAGAACGATGACCACCCTCGCCGCAGTGCGCGAGGTCGCCGACAGCTTGAACGAGCGCGCATCGCCGCGCATTGCGCAACCCGTGATCGCCTGATGGAGTCCCTTATGATCACCCCGACATCCCTGCTCTATCCCGACGCCTTCCTCTCGCCGCTCGCGATCGACGAGGCCGTGCACCGCGCGCTCGACGAGGACCTCGGCCGCGCCGGCGACATCACCTCGCTGGCAACGATCCCGGAGGCGACGAAGGCACAGGCGATCCTGGTCGCGCGCCAGTCCGGCGTGATCGCGGGCCTGCCGCTGGCGCTGGCGACGCTGCAAAAGCTGTCCCCCGACATCGAGGTGCGGGCGCATGTCCGCGATGCCGCCCGCGTGTCCCGTGGGCAGCACGTGCTGACGATCTCGGGCCCCGCGCGCGCCATTCTCACCGCGGAGCGGACCGCGCTGAATTTCGTCGGCCGGCTGTCTGGCGTTGCGACGCTGACGGCGGACTATGTCGCGCGCACCGAAGGCACCAGGATGCGGATCTGCTGCACGCGAAAAACCACGCCGGGCTTGCGCGCCCTGGAGAAATACGCGGTGCGCTGCGGCGGCGGTTTCAACCACCGCTTCGGTCTCGACGACGCGATCCTGATCAAGGACAACCACATCGCGGTCGCCGGCGGCATCCGCCCCGTGCTGGAGCGCGCACGTGCCCACGCCGGCCATCTCGTCAAGATCGAGATCGAGGTCGATACGCTGGCGCAATTGCGCGAGGTGCTGGACACGGGAATGGCTGACGCCGTGCTGCTCGACAACATGGACCTTGCGACGCTGCGCGAGGCGGTGCGGATCAACGAGGGCCGGCTCAAACTGGAAGCATCCGGCGGCGTCACGCTGGACTCGATCGCCGCGATCGCGGCAACAGGCGTCGACTATGCGTCTTCAGGCGCGCTGACGCATTCCGCGCCGAATTTCGACTGTGCGCTGGATATCGAGGCGTGATTGGAGCTCTAAAGCCTCCACAACGTCATGGCCGGGCTTGTCCCGGCCATCCACGCCTCGTCCCGCAGCACAAAGAACGTGGATGCCCGGGACAAGCCCGGGCATGACGAACTTCTGGAATTGACTACCGCCGCTCGGTCGCGCCCATCTCGGCGGAGCTCTTGGCCTGCTGCGCGAGTTCGGCGGAGAGCGCGGCGGTCTGTGCCGGGGAGCCCCAGCTCGGCTCCTCGCTGCCGTCGCCCCAGGCGCGCGGGCGATAGAAGGTATGCACGCCCGTCTTGTACATCTTCTTCATCTCGGCGACCCAGGACGGGCGCACCCAGTAGGCGTGGTAATGCGTGGACTTGCCGACCTCGGGCAGCCAGATCTGGCCGTCGAGCATCGCCTTCGCGATCTTCTTGGCGCGCTCCCACATCTCGGGCTCGCGGATCACGTCGGCATTGTTGTCGCAGGCAAAGGTGAACTGGCAGGCGAGATGGCGGTGCTTGTTCTGATAGACCGCTCCGCACACCGTATCAGGGTATTTGCCTGAGAACACGCGGTTCATCACCACCTGTGCGACCGCTATCTGGCCGCGCACGGCCTCGCCGCGGGATTCGAAATAGACGGCTTCGGCGAGGCACTTCTCGGATTTCGCGCGCGTCTTGTCGTCGAGCGCGAGCCGTTCCGCCGGCGACCTGGCGCGCTGGTTGTCGGCGTTGACCTCGCCCTTCGGCGCGACGCTCTCGCCGCTCTCGATGTCCTTGGCGATCTCCTCCGTCGGCGGCGACAGCGAGGCCGTCACCTTCATGTCGGGGTCGGGCATCACGATCAGCGGCTCGGCCCCGGGCTGCCAGCTCTCGATGCTCTCCAGATTGCCGCCGAGCGAGGAGCTGCCGAAGAACAGGTTCGACGTCTTGACGCTGAAGGGATCGCGCGCAGGCGCGGCCGGCGCAGTGGCCCGCTTAAGCGCCTCCAGCGGCTGAACCGCGAACGAGCGCGCGAGGTCGCTGGCCTTCGGCGGATTGGCATATTGCGGCAACGGCGGCGCGCGCAGCGCTTCCTGGAGCTCGGGGTCGAGCGCGGCTGCGGACTCCGGCGACATCGCTTGCGGCAACGCGGCGGTCTTGGCGCCGAACACCGAGCTGTTCGACGTCGCGGGATCTTCCTGCGCGGGCGCTGCGGCCGGTGCGGCAGCGTCGGGAGACGTCGTCGGTGTAGCGATCGCGAGGCGATCACCCTTCATGGAGCGATCGACCTTGGGAAAGTCGGCGGCCTGGTAACGCGGCGGCGCCTGAAGCGCCGGATTGCGGCTGATCGCGCCGGTGACGTCGCGGCCATCGAGGCTTGCGAGGCGAACCATCGCGCTCTGCGGAACCGAGGTGCCGATGGGGCGGGAAAAACTGTAGGTGGCGAGCTGGATCGAGGACGCCGCGGAATACACCTGCTTCTGCCAACGCTCGGCGACGCCGGGCTGACGCGCCAGCAGCGAGGCAATATCCTGATAGCCGGTCTCTCTCGGCATCAATGCGAAGATGCAGAGACCGATGCCGAAGGACGCGAACCGCGCGCCCTTCGGATGGTTACGCAACACTGACATCGATACGCTCACGCTACGCTTACGCCCGAAAAACCGAACCGCAGTACATCCGTGCAATTCGATCTTTCTCGTAAGTATCCAATTTAGGTTGCCGGGGCGTTAATCGGCGTTGCGCGCCGGGCACACACAAGCGATCGCAAGTGTTTTCACGGGGCAATGACGCGCATTGGTAAATGCCGCCCCACGTAAAGCGGTAAACATCCGGTCAACGCGAATGGTGAAGAAACTCTTGCGCGCGCGTATCATTACGGGACGCGTGATGAGTTCCAGGTCTTGCGAGAAGTGTCTCCACGTCCACCACTGTCATGCCCCGACTTGATCGGGGCATCCAGTACGCCGCGGCTTCTCAGTTCAATCACTGATGTCTCGGCGTACTGGATCGCCCGGTCAAGTGTTCAGCCCGGGGACATGACCGACGGGTGTTCGGGGACATAGCCGACACTTTTTC